>NZ_BTRL01000011.1:0-48394 GCF_054771475.1 Bacillus sp. MN7755 | reverse complement strand
CGTTCAGTTTTCAAAGAACTTCTTCGTCGCTCAGAAGCGACTTTATTAATATAACATTTTGTTATATTTTCGTCAACAACTTTTTTCGATAAGTTGTTTTTCGTTTGTTTTGCTTGTTACCTTTCGTGGCAACGAATATAAATATACCAGTTTGATTATTAAAATGCAATAGTTTTTCTAATAAAATTTTTAACTTAGTAAAAAGGTATAAAAACAGCACTTTTCTTCTATATAAATATAATTTTTCGCACTATCAAGATTTACTACCTCTAGGCAACTCATACTCAAATAAAAAAAGCTTTGGAGAAATCTCCAAAGCTTAGTCTTGTTTATGACGCATAGCAGGGAATAATAATACATCACGAATAGATGGCGCATTCGTTAATAACATAACAAGACGATCAATACCAATTCCCAGTCCACCTGTAGGAGGCATACCATACTCAAGAGCTTCGATATAATCATCATCCATCATGTGAGCTTCGTCATTACCTTGTTCGCGTTCTTTTAATTGCGCTTCAAAACGTTCTTTCTGATCAATTGGATCATTTAACTCAGTGAATGCATTTGCATGTTCACGTGCAACGATAAATAATTCGAAACGATCTGTAAATCGTGGATCTTCGTCATTCTTTTTCGCAAGTGGTGAAATTTCTACCGGATGACCGTAAATAAATGTTGGTTGGATTAATTTATCTTCTACTTTTTGTTCGAAGAATTCATTTATAATATGACCAACTTCCATTGTATCCTTAATATCTACATTATGTTCTTTTGCAAGTTCACGCGCTTCTTCTACACTCATTGGATTCCAGAAATCCGCTCCAGAATGTTCCTTAATTGCATCTACCATATGAAGACGTGTCCATTCTGGTTCTAGATTAATTTCATACTCACCATATTGGATTGTTGTTGTACCTAGTACTTGCTTCGCAATATGAGCAACCATATTTTCTGTTAGTTTCATAATATCTTTATAATCAGCATACGCTTCGTATAATTCAATCATCGTAAACTCAGGATTATGGCGAGTTGATACACCCTCATTACGGAATACACGACCAATTTCATAAACTTTTTCTAACCCACCCACAATTAGGCGTTTTAAATGAAGTTCAATTGCGATACGCATATATAATTCCATATCTAACGCATTATGGTGCGTAATGAAAGGACGCGCAGAAGCTCCACCCGCAATTGCATGCATCATAGGTGTTTCCACTTCAAGATAACCGTTATCATCTAAGTATCTTCTCATTTCACGAATGATCTTACTGCGAGTAACGAATGTTTCACGGCTTTCCATACTTGTAATTAAATCTAAGTAACGTTGACGGTAGCGTTGTTCAACATCTTTTAATCCATGATATTTATCCGGTAATGGACGAAGAGATTTCGTTAATAGCGTAAAGCCCGTTGCTTTCACTGAAAGTTCTCCAACGTTCGTTTTGAACACTTTACCTTCAATACCTACTAAGTCACCTAAATCTGCCGTTTTAAATAATTCGTACTCTTCATCTCCAACGGCATCTTTACGAACATAAATTTGAACTTGTCCATGTAAATCTTGAATATGTGCAAATCCAGCTTTTCCTTTACCGCGTTTTGTCATAATACGACCAGCGATAGAAACAGAGATTTCTTTCTCTTCTAATTCTTCTTTAGAGAACTCCCCATATAAGCTTAATAAGTCATTTGTTGCATTTGTACGTTCAAATCGTTTACCGAACGGATCAATTCCTTGCTCACGTAAGTTATGTAGCTTTTCACGACGAACAAGCAATTGGTCATTTAATTCTTCGTGGTTCATGTTATCCATGGTATTGATATCACTCCAGCTCTATTAATTTTTACAATATATACAGTATAGCATTTTCTACTCAACTAGAAAAACTGCCAGCAACTAACTGGCAGCTCTTCTTTCTTTCACGTAATTATAGGAAGTGTATAGAAGAATGTCAATCTTCCCTATCTATTATTAACCAACGTGAATTGTTTGTTGTTTTGCTTCTACTTCTTCTACAAATGCACCTAGTACATTCGCAAGGTCTTCACGCGTATTACAAGCATTGATACCATTACGTACAGTTGCATTACCACGAATACCCTTTAAATACCAAGCTGCATGCTTTCTCATCTCTCTTACAGCGACATTTTCATTCTTTAAATCGATAAGACGATCTAGATGCAACATACATACGTCAATTTTCTCACGCACTGTCGGTTCCGGCATTAGTTCACCTGTCTCTAAATACTTTACCGTACGATAAATCATCCACGGATCTCCCAGTGCAGCGCGACCAATCATAACACCATCTACACCAATTTCATCAAGCATACGCTTTGCATCTTGTGGCGTTGCGACATCACCATTTCCGATAACCGGGATGTTTACAGCTTGCTTTACTTGTTTAATAATATCCCAATCCGCTTTTCCCTCATACATTTGTACTCGTGTACGTCCATGAACTGCTACCGCTTGTCCACCAGCACGTTCAACAGCTATTGCGTTCTCGATTGCGAAAATATGATCCTCATCCCAACCAATACGCATTTTAACTGTAACTGGCTTTTCTACAGCATCTACAACTGCCGCTACCATTTCATATATTTTATTTGGGTCTAAAAGCCACTTCGCTCCTGCATCACACTTAACAATTTTGGGTACCGGGCAACCCATATTAATATCAATGATGTCTGCTGTCGTATATTTATCTACGTATTTCGCAGCATCTACAAGGGTTTCTTTCTCACCACCAAAAATTTGTAAGCTTAATGGCTTTTCTCTCTCATCGATATATAACATATCTAATGTTCTTTTATTGTTCAGTAGTATTGCCTTATCACTTACCATTTCGGCACAAACTAGACCTGCACCGAATTCTTTTACTGTCAAACGGAATGCAGAGTTACACACTCCCGCCATCGGTGCTAATACAACTGGATTTTTCATCTCAATATTTGCGATCTTTAACACTCGACTTACTCCTTCCTTCATAGTCACTTTGGCATTAACTCATCTATCGAGACCTTTAATGCTTTAGCAACTTCCACTACAAAATCTTGGGAAGGCGATCGATTCCCTCTCTCAACTTCACCTAAAACAGATACAGATACCCCTAACTCTTTTGCAAAGCCTTCTTGCGTATAACCTTTTAGCTTTCGAAAAGCTCGAATGCGTCTTCCCCATTTTTCTGCTTCCATACCGTTACTCCCTCTCGCCTTTTCATTTCTTCTACTTGTGAACGTGAAATGTTTTGTTTTATATCTTGATTAATCTCTAACAACGGAACGATAACAAAAGCTCTTTCGAACATCCGCGGATGCGGAACAATAAGATTCTCTGCTTCAATATTTTCTTGATTATATAGCAAAATGTCAAGGTCGATGGTCCTCGGACCCCACCTAATTTCCCTTTTTCTTCCTAAATCATTCTCTACTCTTTGTGTAACCTTCAATAATTCTTGCGGTGATAAATTGGTAGAAATTTTTATAACTAAATTTAAAAAGCAACTTTGGTCAGTATAGCCAACTGGTTCTGTTTCATATACAGATGAAATATCGTTAACTTGGATATACGGGTTTTTGTTTAAAAACTGAATCGCTTCAGTTAAATACGTATAACGTTCTCCGATATTTGAACCTAATGCAATGTAAGCTATATTATTCATGGACGTTCTCTCGTAATTTCTACTGCTACAGCACGATAATGTCCCGGGATCGGTGGATCTGGTTTAATTACCTTTATCGTACATCTTGAAATACTCTCATATTGTTTTAATATATCTGTAGCAATATTTTCAGCAATACTCTCTACAAGCTTATACGTTCTATCTTCAACAACTTTCCTACATAATTCGAAAAGCTCTCCATAATTGACAGACTGCTCTAAGTCATCACTTTCTCCTGCCTGTTTCAAATCCAATTCCACCGTTAAGTCCACTTTAAATCTCTGGCCTAATTTATTTTCCTCTGGGAATACACCATGATAACCATAAAACTCCATATCATGAATATAAATTTTATCCAATTACTTTACCCCCTTACCAATCATTGCATCCATCATCTTAGCCATACGTGCCATTTCCTTCACATCATGAACACGAACAAACTCACAACCCTTTTCAATACCAAGACAAACGGTAGCTCCCGTTCCCTCAAGACGTTCCTCTACCGGTAAATCTAGCACGTGCCCAATAAAGGACTTTCTTGAAGTACCTAAGAGAACTGGGTAACCTAGTACGTTTAACTGTTCTAAATTACGCATCGCTTCTAAGTTTTGTTCAGGTGTTTTAGCAAAACCAATACCTGGGTCTAAAATAATATTCTCATCTCGCACGCCAGCATCTTTAGCAATTTTAATACTGTCATATAAATCAGCAATCATATCAGCTATTAAATTACGATAATTCATATTATCGCGATTATGCATTAAGATGATAGGTACATCATAATGAGCTGCAACTTCAGCGATTTTCGGTTCCGCCTTCACTCCCCAAATATCATTAATAATATGAGCACCCGCTTCTATTGCTTGTTTTGCAACTTCAGCTTTATACGTATCGATAGAAATAGGCAATTGCACTTCTTTTGAAACTGCCTGAATCATCGGCACAACTCGTTTTATTTCTTCTTCCACCGATACCTTAGCAAAGCCCGGGCGAGTAGATTCTCCACCGATATCAATAATATGAGCACCCTCATCTCGCATTTCTTTTGCATGGCGCACCGCAGCCTCTACCTCGTTGTAACTCCCACCATCAGAAAACGAATCTGGCGTTACATTTAAAATCCCCATAATTAAAGTTTTTTCATTTAAGTTCAATGTATATTCGCCGCAGCGCAAATCATAATCCCACTTCAAACTACACATCTCCTCTTCGTAATTCATTTCTGCTCCACAATTTCTCTCTCTGCATTTCATAAAGATTCATAAACTTTTTTGTAACCATCCCTACTTTACCCGGGAAATCTCGCCCCTCTATACGATTAAGCGGAACAATTTCTTGAATCGAATTTGTTACGAAGACTTCATCAGCTGAAAGTAATTCTTCTTTTGTAAAGAAACCTTCCTTTACTTCTATACCTAGTTCTTCAGCAACTTTTATAATAAACGCACGAGTGATACCATTTAAAATCCCCGTTTTTAACGAAGGTGTATATAGAATATCACCTTTTACAAAAAAGAGATTCGAAACAATACCCTCTGCAACATAACCTGTTTCAGTAAGGAAAATACCTTCCTTATTCAAAACACTTCCAATTTCACGTTTTCCTAAAATGTTATTTAAATAATGATGAGACTTCAAACGAGACGCACCCTCTGGTGTATTTCGCACTTGCTTTAAAACAACCCCTTCTTTTTCCACTACATCTCCTGGGGCTGCTAAAGGTTTGATAAAAACAATAACAGACGGCTCTTCATACATTTCCGTTTGCAATCCAATTTCATCTATACCCGCCGATACATTAAAACGTACATAGGCATGCTCTAATTCATTCTTAACGAGTAAATTCCTCAAAATAAGCAGTACTTCATCTTTCGTCATTGTCCATTTAATTTGCAATGTATCCAGTGCACCTATTAAACGGTCATAATGATCATCCAACAAGAAAGGATGACCATTATAGATACGAAACGTCTCAAAAACTCCAAGACCATATAAATAACCATGGTCATACGGAGAAATTCTCGCTTCACTCGCTTCTACATACTCACCATTTACGTAAATTAACATGATGTCACACTCGGACTGTATGTACGAATGAAATTCTGCAACAACTCTTTCCCATGAGAAGTCATAATAGATTCCGGATGGAACTGTACACCTTCAATTGGTAAGGTTGTATGGCGAAGCCCCATAATTTCCTCTTCTTCAGTCCAAGATGTTACCTCTAAGCAATCAGGTAACGTTTCTTTCTTAACAATAAGTGAGTGATAGCGCGTCGCGGTAAATGGATTAGGAATATCCAAGAAAATCGTCTTTCCGTCATGATGCATAAGCGATGTTTTCCCATGCATCAATCGCTCTGCACGAACTACCTCCCCACCAAACACTTGTGCAATGGATTGATGCCCAAGACAAACCCCAAAAATCGGAATCTTTCCGGCAAAGTGTTGAATAACCTCCATACTAACGCCCGCTTCATTCGGACTACATGGGCCTGGCGAAATCATTAAAAAGTCTGGTTTCATATTCTCAATATCTGAAATAGTCACTTCATCGTTACGTTTAACAACAAGCTCTTGTCCCAGTTCTCCAAGAAACTGCACTAAATTAAATGTAAAAGAATCATAATTATCAATCATTAATATCATTTCTCTCACCTAACCGTTTCTTCACTACATTCTTTTGCACGCCATAAAGCAATCGCCTTTTTTAACGACTCTTTATATTCATTTTCCGGATTTGAATCAATTACAATTCCCGCTCCTGCTTGTACATGCGCTTTTCCATCTTTAGCAAGAAGTGTTCTAATCACAATATTTAATTCCGTATCTCCAGAATAACCAATCCAACCAATTGAACCTGTATAAATCCCTCGGCGAACAGGTTCTAATTCTTCAATAATTTCCATCGTACGTATTTTCGGGGCACCAGTAATTGTTCCCCCAGGGAATACAGCCTTCACTAAATCAAAAGCATCTTTATCTTCTTCCACCTCACCACGCACATTAGAAACAATATGCATAACATGTGAGTATTTCTCAATTACCATAAATTCATCTACTTCTACAGTGCCATATTTACAAACACGCCCTAAATCATTTCGTTCTAAATCCACAAGCATGACGTGCTCTGCTCTTTCTTTTTCATTCTCAATTAATTCTCTTGCTAATTCTTCATCCTCTTGCTCATTCGCCCCTCTAGATCTTGTTCCGGCAATTGGTCTTGTACTTACTTCAGTTCCTTTTTTCTTAATTAGCAACTCTGGCGATCCACTAACAATTTGAAACTCCCCAAGCTCCAAGTAACCCATATATGGAGATGGATTAATTTCACGAAGACTTGTATAGATTTCTAGCGGGTGTGTTTGTAACGTTCTCTCTTGTCTTGTCGACAAGTTTACTTGGAACACATCACCAGCCCCAATATATTCTTGAATACATTCAACCGCCTTCATAAAGCTTTCTTCAGTAAAAGCAACTGCTTCACTTTTCTTTTCAGGGCATGCAAATGGTATAGTCACTTCCGGCGCTTCTGTCGCCCAAAGAATCTTCCATTCATTTAATCGCTCTTTTGCCTCTTCATGCTTATCTACATAATGCGTAATAATCCATAGTACTTTTTCTTCTTGATCATACACAAACACATCATCAAATAATAAAAAGAATATATCAGGTATATTAATGTCATCCTCTGCAAGAGAAGGAAGTTTTTCAATATAACGGATGCAATCATAACTAAAGTAACCAATTGCACCACCTTGAAAAGGCGGGTACTCCGGATTATAGTCTGTTTTCCATCGCTCCATATATTCCTGCATTAGATCTAATGGGTTCCCTTGCTTTATTGTTTCCTTACCACTTTCGCTTATATGTAACGCTTCACCCTTTCCTCGGATTACCGCTACTGGGTTTAATCCCACAATGTTATAACGACCGCCACGTCCACTCTCTAACAAAATATGTTGCGGCTTATCCTTAGAAAGAAATTTATATTGCTTAAAGAAATCTAACTGATATGGAATAGAAAGCGCTAAAGATTTTCTTCGTTGCATATCAACACCCCGTCTTCTTTTATCCCACCCTCTTAGATTAACCACCTCAACTACATTCGTTATGTATATAGATCGGTTATACTCGAAGGCTAGTGAAAATAAATTAATTATACTACCTCTTATTTTACATGAAGTTTTCTAGTCATTCACTCTTTTCCTATTTCCAATCCAAAAAGAAAAAGCATCCTTTTTCAAGGATGCTTTTTCAATCATATATAATTAAGACTCAAATTGATAAAGTGGTGTACTTAAATAACGTTCACCGTTACTTGGGATAATAACAAGTACCTTTTTCCCTTTACCTAATTTTTTCGCAACTTCTGTCGCTGCATAAATAACTGCTCCTGAAGAGATGCCCACTAAAATACCTTCTTCTTTAGCCACTCTTCTTGCATATTCAAATGCTTGCTCTGTTTTTACTTGAACAATTTCATCATATACTTCTACATCCAATGTTTCTGGAACAAATCCCGCCCCAATTCCTTGGATTTTATGTGGACCTGGTTTCCCACCAGATAATACTGGTGAATCCGCAGGTTCTACTGCATAAATTTTAATATCTTTATACGCTTCCTTCAGTACTTCACCAGCACCAGTAATCGTTCCACCTGTACCAATACCTGCAATAAACGCATCTAATTGGTCACCCATTTGTTCAACAATTTCTGGACCTGTTGTTAAACGATGAATTTCTGGATTTGATTGATTTTTGAACTGTTGCGGTATAAAGTAGCCATGTTCTTTTGCTAATTCAGTCGCTTGACGAATTGCTCCGCCCATTCCTTCAGGCCCTGGAGTCAATACTAATTCAGCGCCATAAGCACGTAATAAATTACGACGTTCAACACTCATTGTTTCTGGCATTACTAAAATTGCCTTATATCCTTTAGCAGCTGCTACCATCGCCAAGCCAATTCCTGTGTTACCACTTGTTGGCTCAATGATTGTATCGCCCTCTTTTAATAATCCCTTTTTTTCAGCATCTTCAATCATAGCTAACGCAATACGATCTTTAACACTGCTCCCCGGATTCATAAATTCTAATTTCAAATATATATCTGCGCTGTCTGATTCTACGATGCGGTTCAACTTAACGATCGGCGTTTTCCCGATTAATTCTGAAACTGATTGTGCCACTCGCATTCCTGTCACTCCTAACACCGAGTATTTTTATTGGTTTTATCTATATTTAGATTTTGTCAGAAAATTCCCTGTTTGTCAATCTATTTGGAGGATTGTCCCTCTTAATTCCCTTATTACAAATTCTCAATTAAATTTGTAATATCCTCTTTAGAAAACTTGTATCGTTCATTACAGAAATGACAATGAACTTCTGTCTCTTCTTCTTCTTCACAAATTTGCTCTAACTCTGTTTTACCTAAACTAATTAACACACTCTCAATACGTTCGCGTGAGCATGTACAATTAAATTGAACATCCATCGTTTCTAATACTTTTACTTTATCTTCTCCAAGAACTGCATATAGTAGCTCTTCTGGAGAAAGACCTTGTTCAATCAATGTTGATACAGGAGGGATTTTTTGTAAACGATCTTCAATGAATGAAATTGTTTCTTCCTGTGCGCCCGGCATAATTTGAAGGATAAATCCACCTGCCGCTAATACGCTGTCATCTCCATTTACAAGAACACCGACACCAACAGAAGAAGGCGTCTGCTCAGAAACTGCAAAATAATACGTGAAGTCTTCCCCTAGTTCTCCCGAAACGATTGGAGATTGACCGATAAACGGCTCACGCATACCAATATCTTTAATTACTGTTATAAAACCTTCTGTACCTACCGCTTGATATACACGTAATTTCCCTTGTTCCGTTCCTTCAAAGTCCACATGTGGATTTGTTACATAACCACGTACATCCCCATTTGCATGAGCATCTACTAAGATAGGACCAATCGGACCATTTCCTTCTACCTTAATCGTTAACTTTTGGTCACCTTTTAACATTGCACCCATAATTGTACCTGCAGTTAAAGAACGACCAAGCGCTGCTGAAGCTGTTCTCCATGTATCATGACGTCTTTGCGCCTCACTTACTGTGTTTGTTGTGCGTACACTATACGCACGCACTTCTCCATCAAATGCTAATGCTTTTACTAAATAATCTTTCATACGTATTTATTCACCTTTCTCATGCTGTAAATTTGCATTACGCTCGTATAACATATATAAACCTTTTAATGTTAAAAATGGATCTACAACATCAATTACATTCGATTCTTCTGAAATTAATTTCGCCAATCCACCTGTTGCAATAACTTTCGGTTCTTGTTTAGCTTCCTCTTTCATGCGCTTGACGATACCTTCCACTTGTCCAACATACCCATAAAGAATACCAGATTGCATGGCACTTACTGTATTCTTCCCAATAACACTGCTTGGTTTTGTAATTTCAATACGAGGAAGTTTTGCCGCTCTACTATATAAGGCCTCTGCTGAAATCATAATTCCTGGCGTAATAACTCCACCCATATAATGTTTTTCTTCGTTAATATAACAATATGTAGTAGCCGTACCAAAATCGACAATAATAAGCGGACTTCCATATAAGTGGATTCCTGCTACTGCATTTACAATTCGGTCCGCGCCTACTTCACGTGGATTCTCATATTTAATATTTAGTCCCGTTTTTATTCCAGGACCTACTACAAGCGGTTTAATTTTAAAATACTTTTCACACATGCGCTCTAAAGCAAACATAATTGGTGGTACGACTGAAGACACGATAATACCTTTCACATCTTCAAACGAAAGACCCTCATGCTCAAGCAACTGCTTTACAAGCATTCCATATTCATCTTCGGTCTTATGACGATCTGTTTCCATGCGCCAATGTTGACGAAGTTCCCCCTCTTCAAACACGCCTAGCACAGCATTTGTGTTCCCTACATCCAATACAAAAATCATATTCTCACCACTTATCTTATTTAATCTATATTTGTGCAGTATGTATAAAACTTATAAAAACATCATATCACACATACTTATATAATCAGCTTTTCTATCCTCATCATTTTACAAAAAGATGACTCTCTATTTCAATTTTTAATACCAGTTTTATTTAAATTCTTTTTCCACTTCACTTCGTTCCACAAATAAAAAAGGAGTGACTATCGTCACTCCTTCATCTCTTACTTATCTTCTGTATCTTCATCGTCCTTCTTCATGTTGATGTTTACTTTCACATCAGATGAAGATGTTGGACGTTCTGGTAATCTGCCGTAATCACATAAATGATTGATTTGCTCTGCATCTAACGTTTCTACTTCAAGTAATGTTTTCGCGATAAGATCTAGTTTATCACGATTTTCAGTAAGAATTTGTTTTGCACGAGCATAACAATCTTTCATAATCGTTTGCATTTCCACATCAATTTCGTGTGCAATTGCATCACTGTAGTTTTGTTCTGAATGGAAGTCTCTTCCTAAGAACACTTGACCACCTTGTGAGCTACCAAATTGCATTGGTCCAAGCTTATCACTCATACCAAATTCCGTAACCATACGTCTTGCAATGCCAGTCGCACGTTGGAAGTCATTGTGAGCACCTGTACTCACTTCACCAAATACAATCTCCTCAGCTACTCGACCACCAAGTAAACCAGTGATTTTATCAAGTAACTCTGGCTTTGTCATGAAGTAACGATCTTCTTTCGGAAGCATTACTGCATATCCACCAGCTTGACCACGAGGGACAATTGTTACTTTATGAACGACATCAGCTTCATCAAGAACAACACCAATTACAGTATGGCCCGCTTCATGGAAAGCAACGATATTACGTTCTTTTTCAGAGATAACACGACTTTTCTTAGCTGGACCTGCAATAACACGATCCGTTGCTTCATCAATGTCACTCATATCAATTTTCTTCTTATCTTGACGTGCAGCCACTAAAGCAGCTTCGTTTAATAAGTTTTCAAGATCGGCACCAGAGAATCCTGGCGTACGAGTTGCGATTGCTCTTAAGTTGATATTCTCATCAAGCGGTTTATTACGAGCATGTACTTTCAGTACAGCTTCACGGCCATTTACATCTGGACGATCTACTGTAATTTGACGGTCAAAACGACCTGGACGTAATAACGCTGGGTCAAGAATATCAGGGCGGTTTGTCGCAGCGATGATAATAATACCTTCGTTTGCACCGAATCCATCCATTTCAACAAGTAATTGGTTCAACGTTTGCTCACGCTCATCATGGCCACCACCAAGACCTGCGCCACGTTGACGTCCTACCGCATCAATTTCATCAATAAAAATGATACAAGGAGCATTTTTCTTTGCGTTTTCGAATAAATCACGTACACGTGATGCACCGACACCGACGAACATCTCTACGAAATCAGAACCACTGATAGAGAAGAACGGAACGCCTGCCTCACCTGCAACAGCACGTGCTAGTAAAGTTTTACCTGTACCTGGAGGTCCTACTAATAGAACACCCTTCGGAATACGGGCTCCAACTTCAGCGAACTTACGAGGATCTTTCAAGAATTCAACTACCTCAACAAGCTCTTGTTTCTCTTCATCCGCTCCAGCAACATCTCTGAAACGAACTTTTTTCTTTTCGTCATTATATAACTTCGCCTTACTTTTCCCGAAGTTCATAACACGGCTACCGCCGCCCTGAGCTTGGTTTAATAAGAAGAAGAATAAAATGAAGATAATAACAAACGGAATGATAGAAGTAAAGAAGGTTACCCAAGCACTTGTTTCTTCTGCTGGTTGATACTTAACTTCAGCACCTTGCGCTTTGTCATTAATTTTCTTTTGTAATTCCTCAGTATTTGGTGCATAAGTAACAAATTGTTCTCCTTGGCTAGAGTTGTTAAATTGTCCTTTTACCTCAAATACACCATTTTTCGGTTGAAGTTGCACATTACGCACTTCACCTTTTTCTAGTTTAGTAATGAATTTATCGTAGCTAACTGATGTCGTTTTTTGTGTCGAACCATTAAAATAGCTCACGATTCCAATTACTACTAGGAATATCAGTAAATAAAAGATGGTATTACGGAAGATACGATTCATTCCTAACCTCCTCTCACGGCATAAACACTATAGTAAATCGTAACATAGAAAAAATTTCCTATACAATTGTGACGCCTGTATTTAATTAATTTGAGTAAACGCTTGGTTTTAATACTCCTACATAAGGAAGATTACGGTACTGCTCTTTATAATCTAATCCATATCCTACAACAAATTCATGCGGTACAGTAAATCCAACATAATCCGCTTTCAAATCCACCTTACGGCCTGTCGGTTTATCTAATAACGTAACGATTTTTACAGACTTCGCTTTACGATATTTAAATAGGTCCACTAAGTAACTTAGCGTAAGACCGCTATCAATAATATCTTCAACGATTAAAATATCGCGACCTTCTACAGAAGTATCAAGGTCTTTTAAAATTTTCACTTCGCCTGTTGAAACAGTTGAGTGACCGTAACTAGATACAGCCATAAAATCCATTTCAAGATATGTATCTGTTCTCTTTAATAAATCTGCCATGAATGGCATTGCACCCTTTAGTACACCAATCGCAAGAGGTACTGTGTTTTTGTAATCCTCTGCAATAATTGCGCCTAATTCGAGCACCTTTTCTTGTATTTGCTCTTCAGAAATTAATACTTTTTCGATATCTTGATTCATCATTTCATTATCCTCCCGGAAGACTCCTTGCTTTTGTAGTGAATAATCACATATTTATCCTTCTTTGCCTTCTCTTTCGAGATAGCAAATGCAGATCGCTTCAACAAGGGTAACCAAATAATATTCCCACTTGCATCACAAACGACCGGCCATTCTTCTCTTTTTTCTCTTGGTACTTTCGCTTCGATAAAAATAGCTTTTATCTTTTTGGTGCCATTCATACCTTGTATTGACATGCGATCTCCATTTTCTCTAGAACGAATACGAAGTGGATATGATATATCATTATACTTAGCAACAAATACTGTTTCATTCATGTTACTTGGTATATCTTCGCTCACCTCTGTTACAAGTTTATCCCCGCTCGATAGCGTAATTGTCCCGGGCACTGATAAATCTTGTAAAAAAGGAGAAACAATTTCTTGTTTAAATCCAAAGCTACACTCCTCGTATGTGCGAACAATTTTTAAATCACCTGGGAAATCAAGTGAACCCGAAGGTTGTGTCCGCTTAAAAAACTCAATCACTTTGTCAATATGTATAGAGGAAAGAGAAGATGGAATCTTATATTCATAAAGATAGTTTAATATTAGTTGAATCCCTCTTCTTTGTAAAGGCATAGACATGGATTCAAAGGCAGGAATTGATAAGCTAATTTGTTTATCACTTTTTTTTGTAATTACTTTATTCATTTTCTCAAAAGCTAATTCCTGCAAATACGCCTCATCCTCTTGCATCTGCATGCTAAATTTTTGGAATTTCTCATGCACTTGTGAATTTTCTTCTTTCAAATGAGGAAGAACATATTTACGTAATCGATTCCTTGTATATACTTCCTTTTTATTACTCGGATCTATACGAGGAATTATTTTTAGCTTATTACAGTAATCAACAATTTCTTCCTTCGTTACTCCAAGTAACGGCCTAATTAAATACCCATTATGAAAAGGACGCTTCACCGCAATTCCTGCATACCCTTTCGGAGTACTCCCTCGTACAAGACGCATTAAAATCGTCTCCACTTGATCATCACCATGATGTCCAAGAGCTACATATCTCGCATCATATTTCTTCATTATTCTTTCCAAAAATGCATATCTGCATTCTCTAGCAGCAACCTGTGCATTCATCCCGTATTGCTGTTGATATTGCGACACATTAATCCTTATCGTTTCGCAAATAACTCCCAGTCCTTTACAAAGGTCCTGCACAAACCGTAAGTCCTCATGAGATTCATCACCTCTAAACATGTGATCCACATGTGCCACTACAATTTCAAACCGTTTTGCTGCTCTTTTTTCTAACAAATAATGTAGAAGAGCCAAAGAATCAGGACCACCTGAAACACCTACAACAATTGTTGAACGTTCCTTTAATACATCATGCTGCTTTACAAAGTCATCTACCTTTTCAACAAATGTATCTTTCAACTTCGTAATCACCTTTCATTAAACAAGAACAGCAACGTTAGTTACCTTGTTTATAATGGTACAACTTTTACAAACATTGTGCAAAAAAAAGATATACAAAAATTACATTTTTATCTTACATCCTCCGTACATATTCACAAAAATAATAACATTATCTTTTAAAGAAAAAAAACCTAGGCATTTACCTAGGTTTTTAGAAAGAAACAGCGATAGAAAAACATCACTCTTCAAATTTATCCCGCTATTTGTGGACAGTAAGACCCCCAACTCAAAATTCAGTAAAAAAAAAGAAGTTAGATGGGACAGGCTGCCCATAAAAGCCCGATTGGTGAAGGATAATAATCAGCGGGAGATAAAGCCCCCCACTGATTAGGGTTTCACCTTATTGTGCCTGCACTCCTACAATTGGAATCGTAGCCCACTTCGGCATATTTTTCTTCACTTTCGCCACAACAATGGTCATATCGTCATTTATATAACCATCACAAGAGCGAATCACCTCTTCCATGATGATATCAGCAATTTCTTGCGGATCTTCGGTTTGTAACTCTTTAATTTTCCGCTTCATCCATAGTTCGTGATTCTCCACATGTTGTGCTCCCTCAAAAATCCCATCGCTCATCATAATAAGAATATCGCCCGTTTTTAATTGTTCACCCACTACATCAACTTCAACATCCTCAATAATCCCCATTGGTAGATTACTTGCCTCAATTTTCAAAATATTATTTGCGCGTTTAACAAAACTCGGCGTCGATCCAATCTTTAAAAATTTCGCATTCGCATCCCGCAAATCTACCATAGCTAAATCTAACGTCGTAAACATCTCTTCTGTTGTTCTTAAGGAAAGAATAGAATTGATAGACTTAATCGCTATTTCCTCATCAATGCCTGATTGAAGTATTTTTTGTAATAATTTTACCGTTTCTTTACTCTCCATATGAGCTCTTTGCCCATTTCCCATACCATCACTAATTGCAAGCGCATATTTACCAACACTTAAATCCATCATCGCGTAAGAATCACCCGAAACAAACCCACCGCCTTTTGCAGCTGTGGCCAAGCCTGTATCAAGAGAATACGTTTTTGCTGAACCAAATGATATTAAGCTATGGCCGTTCGGATAAGAAGATTTTTCTTCATGTTTAACAACAATGTTTTCCTTTAGAATATCAGAAAGCATCGGCGCAACTAACTTTTCACATTCCCCATGTTCATTAGATGCAACTGGAATCAACATTTCAATATCAATACTCCCTCTATCTAAACAATAAATATCAACATGCTCTATTTCTACACCAAAATCACGAAACGCTTGCAGAATCTGTTCTTCCTGTACTTGATGATTTTCTCGTTCCCTTTGTATCTCCTTAGCGAAATCTTCCATAACTTTTGATACACCTAATAGTTGCTCTGCTACTATTCTACGATTTTCCTTCATTTGTTTTCGTAATTTTTGCCCCTCATAAAAGTGATCTAATTCGCCCGCTACTAAATCCGTCACTTTCTTCCCTCTCACACAATGCTTGTCCCATTCACGAACTAACTTCCGATTATGCTGCAACGTCCCCTCTTCCGTTTCGCTCATTATTTGTTTCATATAATCATACGTTTTGTCGAAGTTAACTACCCAGCATTGGTCCTTTTTAAAGCATGTTTGACATGTTTTTGCAGTAATTGTACTTAAGAACAAATCTGCCTCTGTCTCTTTATCTTCCTCCTCGACATATCCATATACAGAAAAGCTATTAGATAAAGCAGCAAATACATTGGCAAATTGATTAATCTTATTCGCTGTAACATCACGCATCCTTCTTAAATACTGTTGTTGATCTTGCGAATGTTCCTGTGTGCCTGGCATAAATTTAGCAATACGATCCATAACAAGTTTCGGTGTTAATAAGAAGAAAGCAATCGCCACACCAGATTCAATTAAGGTTGTCACAATGTTTGTTTGCTTGTCTACATATAACGTAATCAAGCTCGTCCCAATTAATAAACCTAAACTAACACCTAAGCGCTTCCCTTCTTTTAATAAACCACCAAGCAACCCAGAAAAGGCTAACAGACTAAGTTGAGATAAGCTGGAGACATTGGCTAAACTTAATATTAATCCAGTTACAACCCCCACTGTAGATCCTGTAGCGGCCCCCGCGATAAATGCAAACACGAGCACTAAATACCTAGTAAAAATATGTTGAATAGAAGCATCATATACAAACCAATCTGTTGTACCCGTTAAAACAGATGCTAGTAATATAATTAAACAAACGATTTCTTCTGTCTCTAACGCTTGCTGTTTACCTTTTCTTTCTACTAAAAGCGGAACGCTTTGTAAAAATATCATAGTTAATACGAAGCTAAGCCCTGCCTCAATCGTACTAACTAGCAAATCGTACATGGTGACGGTTTGTTGTGCAAAATATACGACAACTAAATGTGCGGTTAATGCGGAGATAAATACTTGGAATGGAACAAGACCAACAGTTTTACGTGTAAATCGACTAAAGAAGATATTATAAATGAAGAAAGTAAAAATAGATGCAAAGGTAAAGAATAAATTATCTATCGAAACTGAAAGTGCGCCTCCCATTAGAGCCAAGAACGCGAGCGGCATTTTATCCCGCTTCATAACATAAACAGCAGCAAAAAACGGTAGTGCAAACGGTAAAATGTTTGTTAATATATATGCTCGTCCCAAAAGAAAACCAATAACAACAATAATAAATCCCCATCTAAAGAAAACTTGCTCAAACTTCATTCGCAACTTACTCGTCCACTTTACTGCTCCAAGCTGACTCTCATTCATTGCCAATGCACTTGTATTCATAGTATTCCTTCCTGCTTTAGGCATATTTTTAACACCACCTGCATAGTTTAATTACTGTCATTATAAAAGATGATTATTGGGATTTTTGTCAAAACAACAGTTTTCACTTTTATAATCGTTCGACTTTTTATTCGAAATAACTCTACATATATACACGGTATGTAATTTATCCTTAAATTTTTAATTGAACATTCAGAAAATATAGGGTGATTTTGTAGAAGCATCGTATGTCTTAATTTATTTAACAAAAAAAGATCATGCAAATTTGCATGATCTTTTTAGATGACCCGTACGGGATTCGAACCCGTGTTACCGCCGTGAAAGGGCGGTGTCTTAACCACTTGACCAACGGGCCGTTAAATGAAATATAGCGGCGGAGGGGATCGAACCCCCGACCTCACGGGTATGAACCGTACGCTCTAGCCAGCTGAGCTACACCGCCATGTCGTCTTATTTAACGGACAATTAGTATCTTACCTCAGATATAATTTAAAGTCAACATATCTTGAAAACTTTTTTAAAAATATATTTTCACATATAAAAAAGCACCCCGAGCAATTGCCCTGGGCACCTCTCTATATGCTAAGAATTAAACGTTCTGATTATCCGCGACGTGCGCCACGGCCACCACGTTTAGATTCTGTGTTACGTTTTAAAGAAGTTAAGCGATCTTCGCTATCCTTTAAGAAACGTGCCATTTTTTGCTCGAATGTTTCTTTTGGAGCTCGGTCGTTACCACCGCCACGGTTATCTCTGTTGAAAGAACGATTATTACGTTGTGGACGTCCAGAACGTTGTTGATCGCCACCGCGTTGGTATTCACCACGTGGACGATCTCCTTCTGTTTTTTCACGCTCTTTCGCTTTTTTAATAGATAGACCGATCTTACCATCTTTTTCAACGTTAATAACTTTTACTTCTACTTGGTCGCCCACTTTTAAGTGATCGTTAATATCTTTCACATAATTATCAGCAACTTCACTAATATGAACTAGACCCGTTAAGCCTTCTGGCAGCTCCACAAAAGCCCCAAAATTTGTAATACCTGTTACTTTACCCTGTAACTTGCTGCCTACCTCGATTGACATAAAAAAAATGCTCCTCCTTAGTGGTTAAAAAGTCAAATTTTACTTTATTATATATAATCCTAAAATATAGTGTCAATAAGACATACTCTACTTAGAAACAGGAAAAATTATCTCCCCTTTTCCAGAGAAGAAATAATCCCTTCTAGCAATCTTTAATACGTACTCTTCATCATTTAACTTTTGAACTTCGTCTTTTAGACTCTTTTCTTTATTCGTTAATGAATCCAGTTCTTTTTTCATGTCCTTAACTTTTGCTTCTTTTGCTCTAATGGAACTGTTTTGTTGATAAAACGTTACACTAATACTCGCAATAATTGTAAAAGCAAAGACAAGAAAAACCGCTAAACGGCGATAAAGTCGCTTCCTGTTCTCATCCGTTTGTATTATATGCTCTTTAACAGGATTTGGACTCTGTTTTTCGATTGTTCTTTGTCTCAGTTCCCTCATTTCCGAGGTCCCCCTAACTTCTTTTTTATACGCTCCCATAATTGGAAGATATGTCCCTTCAATTTTGCTACATATTGCAGGAACCCTACATGTTTCATTATAAAAAGTTTAACACGATTAGGGAGAAGTTTCCATATGAGCGAAGCAATAAATCGAACAGGCCAGAAAAAAACTTTCCATATGAAAAGTAATATCCAAATCACCATTTTCCATAACACATGTCCAATTGAAAGCAGTATACGAAATAAGAATAATATAAATGCAATAAATAGCTGCGCTATAATAATAACAGGTTTTATCATGAGTAGCTGTATAATTTGAACAAAAAAGTGTGTTGTTTGCACAAAAATATAGATGAGAAAATTTAACAGTCTCATATATACTGCTTTCAATAAGCTTTGATATGCCGCAAAACCACATAATAATGCTAAAAATACATATATACGTAGTTCAGCTTCATTTACAAGAAGCAATACATAAAAAACGAATAATGCTTGGACAATCCAAAATAGTATATCATGTATAAATACAAGCCAACGTTTACGTTCTTGACGCTTTAAAAATCGTTGGTAGGTATCTAAAGACGCTCCAATCCAAGCACCCATTCCAATCATTGAGAGCATCGTATACAACTGAATTGTTAGACTCATTTAAACAACTTACTAAAGAAGCCTTTAGTTTTATCCCCTTGATTCTCATCAATATACAGCATCTCATGAACTTTCCCTTTAATCGATACAATACCTTTTTCTACATCTAAATTTTTCATTTGCAAATTTTGACCACGAATTGTTAAAAAGCCCATTACAGTCTCAAGTAAAAACTCTTCGCTATCAAAACTCTCTACCTGCTTTACACCGGTAATATCAATTACACGCCTGCCACGCATAATAATATCATGCTCTACAGAAACATTTTGTTGATTAGAAGACATAGGTGAGTAACCATTATTCACGTAAATCCCCCCATACATTTATACTAGCTAATAGTAATGTATGAAGAGATAATTGATTTTAGAACAAGCCTTCTTCAGCCTTTACTTTTTCTTCACGAACTAAGCTATACATATTTGCTGCATCTTCTTTTTTTGTCGTTTCTTTCAATTCGTTTATTTTTACAGTTACTATTTTTTGCCCAAAACGAATTGTTAATTCATCAGCTACTTTCACATCTGAACTCGCTTTTGCCACTTGACCATTAATTGATATTCTTCCTTGGTCAGCCACTTCTTTCGCTAATGTTCTTCTTTTAATTAAACGTGATACTTTTAAAAACTTATCTAGACGCATGTTAAATCCCCCTATTAAAGCTCTGTTTGTTTTGCCTCTTCCCATAAAACATCTAACTGCTCTAATGATAAATCTTGCATCTCTTTATTCATTTCAGCTACCTTTGCTTCCATGAATAAGAAACGACCAACGAATTTCTCATTAGTTGAACGTAACGCCTCTTCTGGATCTATTTTATAATGACGAGCTATATTAACAAACGCAAATAGTAAATCGCCAAATTCACCTAACATCTTCGCCTCATCCATGTTTGTAACTTCTTGTTGGAACTCTTGCCATTCTTCTAAGGCTTTCTCTATCATCGGTTGTACTTCAACCCAATCGAAACCAACCTTACCAGCTTTTTTCTGAATTTCATAAGCGCGTAGTAACTGTGGTAAACTCTTTGGAACTCCATTTAAAACAGATTCTTTCACGAATCCTTTTTCCTGTTTTTTAATTTCTTCCCAATTGGCAATTACTTCATCGGCATTATTTACATCCGTATTCCCGAATACATGCGGATGGCGACGAACCATTTTCTCAGATAAAGTTCGAATAATATCATCTATAGAGAACCAACCTTCGTCCTCTCCAATTTGGGCATGCAACATAACTTGTAATAATATATCACCCAGTTCTTCTACTAAGTGATCATCATCCTCTTCATCAATTGCTTCCAACACTTCATAAGCTTCCTCAATTAAATACTTCTTTAAAGATTGATGTGTTTGCTGTTTATCCCACGGACAACCATTTGGTCCACGAAGGTCTGCAATAATTTCTCTAAGCACATCAAACTGTTGATACAAGGACGCACGTTCCTGAACTGGTGGTACGTACACACTCGTTAAATTATTCAACTCGGTTTCATGATCTAACATGTACAACGGTACCTTTTTAACTTGTTCAAATGAAGTCCCTGCAGCTGTTACGATATACACTTCGTAATCATCTGGTAGCATCTCCATTAATGTTAATTTCACATCTGATGCAACGAATGCGTCATAAACTTGGCAAAAGATTAAATGTTGACGTAATTCTAATTGTCCTCTTTCAAATGATGTGGCGTCAATTAATTGGAATCCTTCAATCGGATCAATCTTAAGACTTGCAAACATAGGGTCAAGGAAACTTTGTCCACCTTCAATTCGCACCTCAACATTCGCTGCTTCGCCTTTTTCCAAAAGTAGCTGAACCGTCCTTTCCGCTACAAGCGGGTGCCCTGGAACGGCATAGATGATTTCTGTGTCTTCAGCTTGTTCTAGCAATGTATTCGCAATTGTTTCATATACAATTTCAAATGTATCATGTGCTTCATATATATTGTCAAAGGCTGTATATTGTATACCATCTTTCTCCAACTCTTCTATAACGGGATGTTCCTTCGTTCTAACAAACATGTGATCTGCTTCTTTTATTTTCCGATATACACCCATCGTTAACTGATCTAACTCACCAGCACCTAATCCTAAAATAGTAATGATTCCACTCACAACCTGCCACCTCTATCCACTCTTCTTCAATGAACCTTCTTTTTTCTCTTTTTTCATAACGGTTCCTATTTCCGCTTTTGTAAATACACGTAATTTTAAAATTAAAAACACATATGTTAATCCACCGATAGCTACACCTAACAACGCCTCAAGTGTCGCAATCCCTCTATGTTCTGTATCAATTACTAATCCAGACATTTGCAATACACGCATAAACATTATTAATACAAATCCCATACCGATACCACTAATAACTACACCTAACATATTCCGTTTATCGATAAGCGATTCCGATACAGCTCGCATAAGTAATGCACTATTTAGCAAAGAAATTACAAATAACGCAACTAGTGTTGCAATTGCAGCTCCCTTTACACCAAAATACGGCATTAACATATAGTTTAAAGCTAACTTTAAACAACCTCCAAATATAACGAATATCGCTGGCTGTAATGTTTGTCCTAACCCCTGCAAAATAGAAGCAGTTGTAATCGACAATGAACTAAATAAAATAGATAAAGATAAAATGGATAAAACATCTGATCCATCACTATTTTCAAACAACATAATATTCGTAGGTTGAATAATACAAGTTAATCCAATGGCCGCCGCAAATCCGATAACAAATGTTATTTTCATTGCTAACTTTACCTTTTCTCGAATAAAGGTAAGATCTCCTCTTTCCTTCGCCGCTGTAATAATTGGAATAAGCGACAACGAGAAAGAAGTTGTCACGACAGTACCTAATTGCATAAGTGGGATACTTCTGTCATAAACACCTTTTAATACCTTTGCACTTTCAGCTTGCTCTCCTGCCCCAATAAGTAACGAATAGAAGGAAACAGAATCGGCCATTTGTATAAAAATAAGCACTAAGTTACTAACACAAATCGCCAGTCCTTGCCAAAACAGGATATTAATAATCCTCTTTTTCCCTTTAATTCTCTTTACACTTTTAAAGAATATGGAACGAAAGTCATGACGCATATAAAGTACAAGTACGATAATCCCAATCAATCCGCCTGCGATTGAGCCTAACATAGCACCTGCACCGACTGTATATAAATCAAATCCGTGAGCAATGAGGAATAGAGATAAAAATACAATAATAGAAACACGAATTGTTTGTTCTATCACTTGCGAAACAGCTGTTGGCATCATATTATTAAAACCCTGAAAATACCCTCTTGCTACAGATAAAAACGGCATCAATATGAATGAAAATGAAATAACACGCAATAGCTTATCTAAGTGTATATCACCCATGGCTGTTGCAATTGCTTCGGCACCAAAGAACAATGTAAAAAAGCCAATAAAACCAATCCCTAATAAAAACCAAAAAGATACACAAATAATTTCTTCTGCTTCTTGCTTTTTCCCTCGCTCTAATCGTTCCGCAACCATTTTTGAAATTATAATGGGGAACCCATAAGTGGCTAAAATTAAACAAAATCCATAAAACGGATAAATTTGTTGGTAAATATAAAAACCAATATCACCCGCTATATTTTGATATGGAATACGGTAAAAAGCGCTTAATACCTTTGTAACAAAACTTGCGATTGTTAATATAATAGCCCCACGCCAAAAGGCTTGATATTTCCTCGATTCCATACAAGAAAACTCCTTTTTTCTGTTCTCACCCCTCGTATTATATCATAAAGAAAAGGACAAACTTCCTTACCTACACGAGTAATAATACGTTCGTGCAACGAAAAAAGGTAGCAAAGCGCTACCTTCATTCAATATACATATATCTCCGAATAATTGATTTCTCAAGAAGAAATATCATAATTAGGAAAGATTGCTACTTCTAAAATTCGATATAGCCTTATTGCTCCATTTGTTTCGCTAAAAAGCTTGCTGCTGTATTTACTGACTTATGCTCTATTTCACTTATAATAGCCTCTTTAGAGAAGATAATAACAGCCCCAATTGGATCCCCATTCGCAACAATTGGGCCAATTGTATAGGAATGAACTTTTTCTGTTACTCCATCAATAATTGAAATTTCGCTTTCATCTGTCATAATTACAGACTTACGTTCTTCCATTGTCTTCTCAATTAAATCGCCAACACTTTTATTTAAGTATTCTTTTTTAGATATGCCTGCTACTGCGATAATAGAATCACGATCGCATACAAGCACATTATGTCCTAAGCTATCGTATAAAGCTTCCGTATATTCTTTTGCAAAGTCACCTAATTCACTAATCGGAGAATATTTCTTCAAAATCACTTCTCCATCGCGATCAACAAATATTTCTAGTGGGTCTCCTTCTCGAATACGTAAAGTTCTACGAATTTCCTTCGGGATTACCACCCTGCCTAAATCATCAATTCGACGTACGATTCCAGTTGCTTTCATTCTAATGCTGCCTCACTTTCTACTGATGATCAAAGTGGTGAATTTACCTGTTCATGTAAAAATCACCAACTGTTAGACATAGTATTTTACACATTAGTTCTTCTATGCACGTCGAATTGTATTTTTTTATCTTATATTAGGCATTTATGACTTCTTTTTTCACATCTGGTAGGCCTTTTAATAAATTTTCAGCAATTGTTAACCACTTCGATGTTTCTAAACCATTTGTTTTCATAACGATTTTCAATTGTGATCCTTCCATTCCTAGACCGATCATACGTCCAAAACTATTTCCAAGCATGAATAATTTTCCACCATCAATGTTTTGGCTTGCTTGTTCCGAAAACAGGATTGTTACTTCAAATTTATTTTGCTTAATTAATTCAATTTGTTCCTTCATTGCCAATACCTTAATATTTGCAATTTGTAATAAATAACCAACTTCTTGTGGATAATCACCAAATCTATCTATCATCTCTTCCTGCAGCTCTTCAATATCCTCAATTGCAGAAACACCTCTAAATTGTTTATACATCATAATTTTTTGTTTACTATCTGAAATATAAGCATCTGGTAAATATGCATCTACTTCCAAGTCGATTTCAACATTAACTGTATTTTCAACTCCATCTGTTCCTCTGCGCTGTTCAATCGCATCTTTTAGCATTTGAGAATATAGATCAAATCCGACAGAATCAATAAATCCATGTTGTTCTGCCCCTAACAAGTTACCCGCACCACGAATTGATAAATCCCTCATTGCAATCTTGAAACCAGATCCAAGCTCTGTGAACTCTTTAATTGCTTGTAGACGTCTCTCTGCAACTTCTGATAACACTTTATCACGTTTGTATGCAAAGTATGCATATGCAACGCGATTAGAACGCCCAACACGCCCACGAAGCTGATACAACTGTGATAGTCCCATACGGTCTGCATCAAATACAATTAACGTATTAACGTTCGGAATATCTACACCTGTTTCAATAATTGTTGTACTCACAAGAACATCATGCTGCCCCTCTAAAAACGATAGCATAACAGACTCTAATTCACCTTCATTCATTTTCCCATGTGCGTATGTTACACGAGCATCTGGAACTAACATTGAAATTTCATCTGCTTTTCTTTCAATATCCTCCACACGATTGTATAGGAAGTAAATTTGACCACCCCTTGCAAGCTCTCGTTCTATCGCTTCTCGCATTAACGCAGGATTATACTCCACTACATACGTTTGGACTGGGAAACGATTTTCTGGCGGTGTCTCAATAACAGATAAATCACGTACTCCAAGCATAGACATATGCAGTGTACGTGGAATTGGAGTTGCCGTTAATGTTAATACGTCAACATTTGCTTTCAATTGTTTAATTTTTTCTTTATGCGTCACACCAAATCTTTGCTCTTCATCAATAATCAGAAGTCCCAAGTCTTTATAAGTAACATCTTTAGATAAAATACGATGCGTTCCGATTACAATATCTACCGTTCCATCCTTTAAACCCTTAATTGTTTCATTTTGTTGTTTTCGCGTGCGGAATCTACTTAGTAACCCAATATTAATCGGGTAATCTTGAAAACGCTCTCGAATTGTTTCATAGTGTTGTTGTGCAAGGATCGTTGTCGGCACTAAAATCGCAACTTGTTTTTCATCCATAATCGCCTTAAATGCCGCACGAATAGCTACTTCCGTCTTTCCATATCCTACATCACCACAAAGAAGCCTATCCATCGGACGTCCGCGTTCCATGTCCTTTTTAATCTCTTCAATAGAGCGTAATTGATCCTCTGTCTCTTGATATGGGAAAGAAGATTCAAATTCTTGTTGTTCTGCTGTATCTGGTGTATATGCATAACCCTTTGAAGCTTCGCGCTCAGCATATAGTTTAATTAGGTCATCCGCAATGTCTTGTACAGATTTTTCAACTTTCGTTTTGACCTTCTTCCAATCATTCCCGCCCAATTTATAAACTTTAGGATCCTTCCCTTCAGATCCTACATATTTTTGCACTTGGTCAATTTGTTCAATTGGAACGTATAACTTATCATTACCTTGATATTTAATATTCAAGTAATCTTTATGAACACCATTAATCTCTAATGTCTCAATACCTAAGAATTTACCTATACCATGATTTACATGAACTACATAATCTCCAACTTTTAATTCCGAATAACTTTTAATACGTTCAGCATTCGATAACTTTTGCTTACGTTGTGATTTTTTAACTTTCTTATGAAAAAGCTCTTTTTCAGTAATGACAACAAGCTTTTGCATCGGCATTTCAAATCCTGCATGTAAATCACCTACAGCAATTTGTAACCTTCCAGGCAATAATATATCTGTGCCCTCTACAATATCTGCCTCAATATCATAATCACTTAAAATATGTTGTAGTTTTTTTACACGTTCATCATCTGTGCCAAGCACAACGGTCGTAAAATGCCCTTCGCTCCATCTATCAATTTCAGTTTTCAACAACTGCATCTGCCCATGGAAGTCTTGCATTGTTTTACATGTCACATTTACAATGTTTTGCGGATGTGTATGTGCTATATGACGTAAGAATAACGTTAAATATACAAAACTTCTTTTTTTATGATGAAGAAATTCCTCAAACGAGTGGGAGAAAGATAAATCTTGAATAATTGTTCCCTCACCAAGAAGTGATATATACCATTCCGCCTCTTCTGTTTCAAGATGTGATGCTGTTTCTTGAATACGGGAAATCTCATCTAAAACCACAACACCATCTTCTGGTAAATAATCTATCAGACTAGCAGGTTCTTTATAGAAAATAGATAAATATTTAAACATCTGTTCTATACTTTGCCCGTTTTTTAACATCTCAATTTCATGACTTACTGTCTCAAGCACTGTAGTCTTCAATTTATCATCGGAAAGTTTTTGCATCGTCTTGGTCAAGCCTTCCTCAAGATGCTTAATTCCCGATTTCAATTCTTCCTGCGAAAATAAAAACTCTGTTGCTGGACCAAATCTAACACTTTCTTTTTTATCTTGAGAGCGCTGTTCATCCACATCAAATAATCGAATAGAATCGACTTCTGTGTCGAAAAATTCAATACGAAATGGTAACTCTTCAGTTAGTGGATAAATATCTAATATTCCCCCGCGCAAACTAAATTCCCCAGGAGCCTCTACCATCGACTTACGCTCATAACCAATATGATGTAAAGTATGCAAGAATGTATCTAAATCAATCTCTTGCCCTAGATTGATTTCGATTTGCCTTTGCTTCCATAATTCTTTCATTGGTAAAAATCTGCGCAGTCCTGCAACTGGCGCTACAATAATCCCATTCTCTCCAGCAGCTAAACGGTTTAATACTTCAATACGTTGCGCCTTCAATTCAGGACTTGCAACACCAAGTTCTGATGCTATCAATTCATTCACTGGATATAGCCATACATCTTTTTCACCAAGTAACGCCACTAAATCTTCATGCACTTTTTGCGCTTGATATAAATTATGCGTCACAATAAGTTGTGATTTTTTTGTTTTTTTATATAAGGCCGCCATTAATAACGAACGAGAAGAGGTTGCCATACCTGATACAAGTTGCTCTTTTAAACCATCTTCTAATCCATTAATAACCGATTGGATCTCTTCATTTTTATAAAATTGTTCTAATAAACCTATCATTTTCAAAACCCCTCTCAACATAAAGAGCAAGCCACTATATTTTATGCAAATATTTTGGAAAAAGAAAACAGAAAAATGCTTTGGACACGCCAAAGCGACAACATTTTATTGCAGAAATTTTTCATATTCATAATACTCAGGATAAGATGCGAGCGTTTCTTGACACGATTCACAAATCGTTTTTATATATATATTTCCATTCTCATGAAAATGAATCATCTCTACTACTTCTTGCTCTGTTAGTTGAAATAAAACGTCGCTATATACTTTTTCTGCGGTAACGGAGCCTACATTACTCCCGCAATGTCTGCAATAATAATATCCTTCCATACTAGCCTCCTAAAAATCCAATTACCACTAGTATGGGTAAAAACTAAACAAAATATTCCAAACCATACCCTTAACTATTGAAAGTATTCATGATTTGAAGAAACGGTTTATTTAACCATTCTTCGCATGCATCTGCCGCTTTTTCAATAGAATGACTTACATCAGGAATTTCTTCCGATGTAAAGCGTCCTAATACGTAATCTACTACCTTCATTCCATTTTTCGGACGATCAATTCCCATACGGATACGTTGAAACTCTTGTGTTCCTAAATGTGAAATTGTTGATTTCACACCATTATGTCCACCAGCACTACCTTTCATACGAAGGCGTAATTTACCTACAGGGATGTCTAAATCATCGTACAGAACAACAAAGTCCTCTACATCAATTTTATAGTAATCCATAAGTGGACGAATACTTTCCCCAGATAAATTCATATATGTAAGTGGCTTTAGTAAGATTACTTTTTCTCCATTAACAAACCCTGCACCAAATACCCCTTTAAATTTTTGTTCGTTTAAAGAAATATTCCAACGCTTTGCAAGTTCATCAATCGCCATAAACCCAATATTATGCCTTGTTAATTCATATTCTCTACCCGGGTTCCCAAGTCCTACTATCAATTTCATTCTTGTACCACTACTTTCTTTTTTCGATACGAAAAGACGTAACCAATCTTGGTTACGTCTCATTCTATCCAATTAATTGAATAATACACTTACAGATTCTTCTTCGTATACACGAATGATCGCTTCTCCGATTAGTGGAGCAACTGAAAGTTCATGTACTTTGTCGATTTTCTTCTCTTCTGGTAATACGATAGAGTTTGTTACAACTAACTCTTTAATATTTGAGTTTTGGATACGTTCAATTGCTGGACCAGATAATACTGGGTGTGTACAGCAAGCATATACTTCAGAAGCACCGTTCTCAACAAGAGCGTTCGCTGCTAATGTAATTGTACCAGCTGTATCAATGATGTCATCAATTAAAATTGCTGTTTTACCTTCAATATTACCGATAATGTTCATTACCTCTGATACGTTCGGGCGAGGACGACGCTTATCAATAATAGCGATTGGCGCTTTTAGGCGATCTGCCATTTTTCTAGCACGAGTTACCCCACCATGGTCAGGTGACACGATTACGATATCTTTAAGACCTTTTGTTTCAAAGTAATCTGAAAGAATTGGCACACCCATTAAGTGGTCGATTGGGATATCAAAGAACCCTTGAATTTGTGGAGCATGTAAATCTAGAGTGATTACACGAGTTGCACCTGCTGTTTCAAGCAAGTTTGCTACAAGTTTCGATGTAATTGGTTCACGAGAACGCGCTTTACGGTCTTGACGCGCATAACCATAGTAAGGAATAACAATATTAATTGTTTTTGCAGATGCACGTTTTAATGCATCGATCATAATAAGTAATTCCATGATATGTTCGTTTACTGGGAAGCTTGTAGATTGAATAATGAATACATCGCAACCACGGATACTTTCTTCAATGTTAATTTGAACTTCTCCATCACTAAAACGATCAACAGAACATTTTCCTAGTCCTACTCCAATGTGCTTTGCAATTTGCTCAGCAAGTTCCTTATTAGAGTTTAAAGAGAATACTTTCAAATTAGAATTTAGATATTGAGTCGACATCTAGATTAACCCTCCACATTATGATTTTTTCTTATTCAGCAATTGATCAACATAGTCTTCTTTGTTAACTTGACGTGCACGTGCTACAGATAATGCTTTTGATGGAACATTCTCTGTAATTGTAGAGCCTGCTGCCACATAAGCACCATCTTCAACTGTTACAGGAGCGACAAGGTTTGAATTACATCCAATAAATACCCCGTTACCAATCACAGTTTTGAATTTATTCTTACCGTCATAGTTCACCGTAATTGAACCACAACCAAGATTCACGTCTTCTCCAACTTGTGCATCCCCGATATAACTTAAGTGTGAAGCTTTACTTCTATTACCAAAAACAGTTTTTTTGATTTCCACGAAGTTTCCAACGCGTACTTCATCTCCAATAACTGAATCTGGGCGAATATGTGCAAATGGACCAACCGATACTTCTGTACCAAGCTTACTATCATGTACAGTAGATTGACGAATTGTCGTACGATCTCCAATTTCACTATCACGAATTACTGTATGTGGTCCAATTTCACAATCAGAACCAATTACAGTGTTCCCCTCAATAATTGTTCCTGGATGAAGAACTGTATCACTACCGATAATTGCATCAGCAGAAATATACGTGTTACTTGGATCAATAATTGTAACACCATTTACCATGTTCTTTCGGTTGATACGGTTTTTCATAATAATTTCCGCTTGCGATAGAGCGACTCTGTCGTTAACACCTAACGTTTCATCGAAGTGCTCTGTTTGATAAGCTGATACAATATGACCTTCATTTTTTAAAATCTCAATAACATCTGGCAGGTAATATTCACCTTGTACGTTATCATTTGAAACTTTAGAAAGTGAGGCGAATAAAGCTTTATTATCAAAACAATACGTACCTGTATTGATTTCTTTAATAGCTAATTCCTTCTCATTTGCATCCTTATGCTCAACAATCTTTTCAACATGACCATTCTCATTACGAACGATACGACCATATCCAGCAGGTTCTTCTATGTAAGCTGTTAGCACCGTCGCCATTGCCCCTGCTTCTTTATGTTGCTGAAGCAATGCTTCCATCGTTTCAGCAGTTATTAGCGGTGTATCACCACAAATAACTAAAGTTGTTCCTTCTTCATTTGCAAGTACACTTGCAGCTTGATCTACAGCATGCGCTGTACCAAGTTGTTCTGCTTGTAATGCAAACTCACTTATGTTTCCTAGCTGTTCTTGTACCATTTCAGCACCATGTCCTACGACTGTTACAAGTTTCTGCAATCCTAATTGAGATACTTGATCGACAACATGTTGTACCATAGGTTTTCCACATACAGGATGAAGCACTTTGTATAGCTTAGACTTCATACGTGTGCCCTTGCCTGCAGCTAGAATCACTGCAAATCTGTTTGACATATAGACCCTCCATCGCAACCTATTTATCCATTAACGATATTATCCTAAATCATCATATATTTCAAGAAACACATTTTAACTATTAAATTTTACCATAATTCTTATAAGATGTTTTACTCTTTAGTATCTTTTTTAAGAAATAAGCTATACTATTTAAAATGATTTTGAAAAAATTAGAAGTTTTCCTCTTTGTTTTGTTGAATTTAGAATTTTCCGAACGATAAATATATATAAACACAAAAAAACAAACTCCTGTAAATGCTTACAGGAGTTTGTTGCAAAATTATAGGGCTTTCTTTAAAAAGCCCTTGTCATTCGAATTTTACGAAGCGCCCGCTTCTTCAAACTCAACCTCTTCTAACTCGCCTAAACGGTGATACTCTGTTAAAACCGCATCTTGAATTTTAGAGCGTGTATTAGAATTAATTGGATGTGCAATGTCACGGAATTCTCCATCCGGAGTACGTTTACTTGGCATTGCTACAAATAATCCATTATTACCATCAATTACACGAATATCATGAACAACAAATTCATGGTCTAGAGTAATAGAGGCAATTGCTCTCATGCGGCCTTCTGTGTTTACGCGGCGTAATCTTACGTCAGTCACTTCCATCTTGTGTTCACCACCCTTTTCTAAATAAGCGATATATTTGTATAAATTCCACAAAATTTCTATTTTCCCTTTAATTTTTTAAAAATTTTTAAGATAAAAATTTTTAATGTAATTGAATATAGAGATTAGTGGACGTTATCGCTTACAAAGAATTACTTAACTAGGGCAATTACTTCGATTTCAACTGAAACATCTTTCGGTAATTTTGCTACTTGTACACAAGAACGAGCTGGCTTATGAGTAGAGAAATAAGAGCCATATACTTCATTAACAGCATTAAAATCATCCATATCTTTTAAGAATACTGTTGTTTTTACTACTGTATCAAATGAAGCACCCGCTTCTTCTAATACTGCTTGTAAATTTTGAAACACTTGCTCTGTTTGTACTGTCACGTCTCCTGCTACAAGCTCTCCACCTGCAGTTAACGGAATTTGTCCTGAACTATAAAACATATTATTTACAATAACCCCTTGTGAATATGGTCCAATAGCTTGTGGTGCATTGTTTGTTTGAACAACTTTCATTTTTTTTCACCCTTTTATTATTTATTTTTACTCTTTAAAAATAGTGCACGAAAAGCAGTTTGTCCATCTATTTTATAATTTATAAATAGAATAAAAAAAAGATAAAGCTATCTGCTTTACCTTTTTACTCAGCCTCTACAAGCCCTTCCTCAAATGGTGCCAGTGAATAATTTCCCTTTTCCACTTGAATCGCTTTTTCCTTCACATCAACTTCTGAAAGACGAATTAATGATACAAAATTATTAATTAATCTTTCTTCAATATCCGTGGATTCTACTAATACACCAATACCAACAACATTAGCCTTAAACTCTTCTAACATACTTATCATACCTTGAATTGTTCCGCCAGCTTTCATAAAGTCATCAATAATTAAAACATTTGATCCTTCCGGAAGGCTACGCTTTGCTAACGTCATTGTTTGAATTCGCTTAGAAGAACCTGATACATAGTTAATACTAACTGTTGGTCCCTCTGTTACCTTATTGTCTTTCCTTGCAATTACTACCGGTACATCTAAATAATTTGCCACTGCATAAGCAAGTGGAATCCCCTTTGTTGCCACTGTCATAACCGCATCAATTGGTTGCCTAGCAAAAACAGAAGCAAACAAACGACCTGCGCCATTAATATGACGAGGATTACTTAAAAGATCTGTCATATATAAGTAACCACCAGGCAAAATACGATCTGGATTTTCAAATAAGCTACAAAGCTCATCAATAATTAGATCTGCCTCTTCCTCACTTATATATGGTATATATTTCACTCCTCCTGCTGCTCCTGGTATCGTTTGCAATGTGCCGACCCCTTGTTGTTCAAACGTTTGCTTAATAATAACTAAATCTTCACTAATAGAAGACTTAGCTGATTGATACCTTTCAGCAAAAAAAGTGAGAGAAACTAGCTGACGAGGGTTTTGTAACAAGTAATAAGTCATATCAACTAACCTTGTACTTCGTCTAATTTTCATACTCTCACCTCAAATCACGAATATTCTAAACAAATCATAACGTATTATACGTCTTTATTCAAGCGTTTCTCGCTCTCCCAATAAACGTACTGCGTATACTTGTTCGCAAAATCCTTTTAACCCGTTATATATACGATGCATTCGCGAATCATGGTGCACAAGACCAAATACGGTTGGGCCACTTCCACTCATTAATACGGCATCCGCTCCAAATCGCTTCATCTGTGCCTTAATACGTGCAACTTCAGGGTGCATCGCAAACGTTACATCTTCTAAAACGTTACCAACAGTATCACAAATCCCTTTGTAGTCCCCAGCATTTATGACATCAACCATTTTATCTACATTTGGATGTGTAACTCGATTTAATTTTAAATTTCCATACACATCAGCAGTAGATACACCAATATGTGGTTTTGCTAAAATAACCCAACAAGAAGGCGGAGTTTTTATATGCTCAATTTGCTCTCCTCTTCCAGTGGCAATTGCTGTTCCACCATATACGCAAAACGATACATCTGACCCAATTTCTGCGCCAAGCTCTGCTAACTGGTCAATTGTAAGCCCTAAATTCCATAATTTATTAAGACCACGTAATGTCGCTGCTGCATCACTACTTCCACCCGCTAATCCAGCTGCTACCGGAATCGTTTTTTCAATAGTAATAGATACGCCTTTTTTCACATTAAACTTCTCTTTTAATAATTTCGCTGCTTGATAAGCTAAATTCCTTTGGTCGTCTGGGACATACCGATTATGGGATAAAATTTCAATACGGTCTTCTGCTAATTCCATTAGTTCTAAACGATCCGCTAAATCAATTGTTGTCATAATCATTTTCACTTCATGATATCCGTCTTGTCTTTTTCCCAGTACATCTAACGACAGATTAATCTTTGCTGGTGCTTTCACTAGTAGCTTCAATCTATTCACCCACTCTATGTACTCAATCTTTTATCGTTTATTTTACCATAAATTTATAGTAAGACGATGACACTTCCCTAATTATAACGAAAAGCATTCAGAATGAAACTACTTATGTAAAATGATGGCACCTTTTATAGTACAAAAAGCCGAGGAATCACTCCTCGGCTACCGTAGCATAGAAAGTATCTTACAACTACTGGTTTTGTTTCATTAATTGCTGTTCTGCAATTTCTATAGCGCGTTTCACCATGTTACCAGCATCTTTCGCACGAATTCCGCCCCAGCCTTCTTTCTGAACAACATCATAAAAGCCTAGCTCTTTTGCAAGCTCTTCTTTAAATTGATTTGACATGACACCTCTTCGTCTACTCAATGCAAAGTCCCTCCTTATTTTGCTACGGTATAATTAGTATGCAAAATAATATAGCTTTTCATTTGTGGGAATATATGTAACGATACATAAATTATAAAATCACTTCATTATGAGGTTCACCATAAAATGTTAACTCTACTGTCTCTGTTAAAACATCCGCATAGCTATACGATACACGTTGCAACGCATCTTCTTGCTGATCCAGTTGTACAACAAAAACAGAACGGTACGTTTCTGCAAGTACACCTGATTGTTCTACAGTCTTTCTTCTCCCACTATTTGCCTTTAACATCAGTCTCTGTCCAAGATGGTGATCTAATTCGCTTTTAATTTCATCTAAACGTTTTGACATATACTTCGTTACACCTCGCTGTAATTTAGATTGAACACTTAAAACACGATATATCTATCCCAATTATTAACCGCAACTCACAGACAATATCATTATAAAAGCATCATGCGTTCGAATAGATAGAAGAAATACTATATTGTAAAAGTATCATTATGTAGTCTGTACGTTCTTGTCTCTTTTTATCCAAGCTGATTTAAATCCTTTCCATACAAAAAAAGCAAGATACATATGTACCTTGCTTATTCTTCATAATGTTGAAAGGGTAATCCAGTTCGTAAAATCCCCCTCGTCTCAATCCCGCCAAGTCCCTTTTCGCCAGTAATCGTATTACGTACAACATCCCATACGTTGACTCTCTCCATAAATGACGTAAAACTAATTTTACCAACCACATATACAGGATCTAGTGCGTGAATATTAATTCTAGATGGTGAACTAGCAAAATTAGCACCTGCTCGAATTAATGCTTCAAAGTGTGATTGACATGCTCCAGCAAAAATAACGAGTTGATCCAATGATGGATATTTTTTTCGCACTTCTCGAACAGCCTGTACAAAATGTCTTGAATGCCTATATGCTGCTAAATCTCCCTTTACCCCTTTGGATTTTGTATACGCATCGTGCCCTGTAATAACTAAAATGTCCGGGCGAAAATGATCTATTAAATCTACTACCTTTTCATGCATCTCTGTTTCTTTACAATGAATACCTTGTACAGGAACACCAATTTTATTATATAAATCTAGGCACTTGCGCAAATATAACGGGTCTCCATCTATGTGCAATACACGTCCTGGCATTTGAAAATAATTCACCTCACTTGTATATCCACCGGTTGAAGTATGTTCATGCCTTTGTTTCATTAATACATAATCTTGTTGAAACAAACGATACGTACGCTCCATTGTTTCTTTCTCACGCTTCGCTCTTTTTTTATGTTCTCGTTGATCTATACTAATTAAGTCTTCAAGTGGCGCATCCGCCACCAATCTAATTTCCTCTCCAAACAATATAGCTATCTCGCCTTTTATTTCTATAATACGAAAAAGGATATCCCTATTATGAGAATATCGTTCCACTAATTCTCCAACATGTAAAGCCATTCTCCTACCTCCAAACTCGTTAGGCCATCTTACCTGTTTTTAAAGTATGAATTTAGGAGAGGAAAGGTGACAAAAGGGACAGTTCAAGTTGAACTGTCCCTTTTATATTCTTATGACAATTTATGAAGAACTAATGCATTACTTAATGTTGCAAACTCTTCAATAGATAGCGTTTCGCCTCTTCGTTTTGGATCAATTTCTACTTCTGTTAAAATTCGATCTAACAGCTCTTTATCTTTCGGGAAACCATTTAAATTATTTGATAAATTATTCATTAAAGTTTTACGACGCTGTGCAAAACTTGCTCGTACTACTTCAAAGAAGAAATTCTCATCTGTTACTTCTACAACTGGTTTCGGACGTTTTAGAAGACGGATAATTGCAGAATCAACATTTGGTTGTGGTACAAACACTGTACGTGGTACAGTCATAACTGTTTCTACCTCTGTATAATACTGAATAGCAATTGATAAAGAACCATACTCTTTCGTTCCAGGTTTAGCAGCTAAACGATCCCCAACTTCTTTTTGCATCATAACAACAAATCCACGAACCGGTAATTTCTCTTCCAGCAATTTAAATAAAATTGGCGTTGTAATATAGTATGGTAAGTTAGCTACTACCATTACATCTTGCCCTTCCTCAAATTGCTCACTAAACACCTCATGTACATCTGCCTTTAGTACATCTTTATTTATAACTGTAACGTTGCTATATGGAGCTAACGTCTCATCTAAAATCGGTAACAATCTCTGATCAATTTCAAAAGCCACTACTTTTTTAGCACGCTTCGCTAATTGTTCTGTTAACGCACCGATACCTGGTCCAATTTCAATTGCACCACTTTCTGAACCAATTTCAGCGTGATCAACGATACGATTTAATACATTCGTATCAATTAAAAAATTTTGTCCTAAACTCTTTTTGAATGAAAATCCATACTTTTCAACAATGTCTTTCGTACGATTTGGCGTTGCGATATCCTTCATTTTCTTTCCTCCTGTATGACTTGCTTATAAGCCTCTGCAAACGATTCTTTTGAAACTTGAAACATTTGTAAACGTTTATGTAACTGTTTTGCATTTGTATAACCAATCTTTAATAGCTTACCCATTCTTTCTCTGCGACTCTTTGCCATTTCTCCGCCCACTAAGCCTGCATCGACTAGATCGCTCCAACTAATTTCACTTGTGTAAGCTTCCATTTCTTCATGTATATTCTCTAAAGCACGGCGAATTGATTCATTAGAAGCATGTTCAATTCCGACGGCTTTTTTCCTTTTAGCAAGTGCTTCTTCCTTCGGTAAAAAAGCATGTTTACATCCCGGAACCTTATCAGAAATAATTTTTCGAATACGCTCTCCAGGATAATCCGGATCTGTGAAAATAATAACGCCTCTTTTTTGCAGCGCTAATTTAACTTGCTCAATAACATGATCACCGATTGCTGAACCGTTCGTTTCAATTGTATCCGCATCAACAGCGCGCTTAATCGCAACTGTATCATCTTTACCTTCTACAACGATAATCTCTTTAATTTTCATGCTTGCCTCCACACTCGTTTCGTCTCTACTTAGTAAAACAAAAAAATGACGACTTTTCCATTATTATTTTCCCCATTCTTACATTTTAAAAAATAGAATGTCCAAAACTTTGTTCTCTCTCCTTATTGTAACACTTTCTCATTCGACCCTATTTTTTCACAAAAATAAAAAAGAATGGGTTCTCCCACTCCTTTTTATTCAACACCAAATAAAGCTTTTGCATTTTTTGTTGTTATTTCTGCTACTTCCTCATAAGAAATTCCTTTTAAGTTCGCAATTTCTTCTGCTACAAGTTTTACATAGCTCGGTTCATTTCGTTTCCCTCGAAATGGATGTGGTGTTAAATATGGACAATCCGTCTCGATTAACAATTTTTCTAATGGAATCTCTGCAGCAACTTCTTTCGGTTTCTTAGCATTCTTAAATGTAACCGGTCCGCCTAATGAAATTAAAAAGTTCATATCTACACATCGCTGCGCTACTTCTACGCTGCCGCTAAAGCAATGCATAATACCTCCCACTTCAGCCGCATTCTCTTCTTCCAGAATATCAACAATATCTTGAGTTGCATCGCGGTTATGTATAATAATCGGCAATTTTACCTTTTTTGCTAATGTAATTTGTTTACGGAATACTTCCTTCTGTATTTCTTTTGGAGACTTATCCCAGTGATAATCTAAGCCCATTTCTCCAAGGGCAACGACTTTAGGATGGGAAGCAAGTTCTTCTAACCACGCTAAATGCTCTTCTGTCATGTCGATTGCATCAACTGGATGCCATCCAACCGCAGCGTAAATAAAATCATAGGCTTCGGCTAATTCAATCGCCTTTTTTATCGTTACTTCATCAAAACCAACAACAACTGTATAAGCAACTCCCGCTTCTTTCATTCGCGCAATAACTTCTTGCAAATCTTCTTCAAATTGCTCTGCATTCAAATGTGAATGTGTATCAAACAACATAATACATAACTCCTTTTATATTGAAATCAAATTTATTCTACACAAATAAACTCTTTAATAACTTAACGATAACAATACTACAATCTTAATGCAAAAATAGAGAATGTAAAAAGAAAAAAGACGCTTCACACATGTTACACGTGAAACATCTCTTTTCTTGTCTTAATTACTTGATTTTTGTACCATTTGGTAAATTTTGGTCGATTGATGCTAATGACAATACGCCATTCTCTTCACCCGCTAAAATCATACCTTGTGATAATTCACCGCGTAATTTTACAGGTTTTAAGTTTGTTACACAAATAACCTTTTTACCTTTTAGTTCTTCTAGCGAATAGAATTTTGCAATCCCAGAAACGACTTGACGCTTTTCCGTGCCTAAGTCTAGCTGGATTTTCAACAACTTATCTGCTTTTTTCACAGGTTCAGCAGATAGTACTTCTGCTACGCGTAATTCTACTTTAAAGAAATCATCAATTGTAATTTCTTCTGCCTTCGGTTCTTCTTCTTTTTTCTCTTCTATTTTAGGAGCAGAGCTTTTCATTTGTTCCTTAATGTACTCTACTTCCACTTCCATTTCTAAGCGAGGGAAAATTGGGTTTCCTTTTTCTACTTTTGTTCCAGCTGGAATACAGCCAATTGTAGATAGGCTTTCCCAAGATTTATGTGCTTCATCAGTAAGACCAAGCTGAGCGAACATCTTGCTTGGTGCTACTGTTAAGAATGGCATAAGCATAATACCTGTTTGACGAAGTACTTCTGCTAAATGAGCCATTACAGAAGCTAACTTTTCACGATCACTCTCATCTTTTGCTAATACCCATGGTTGTGTTTCATCGATATATTTATTCGTACGGCTAACCAATTGCCAAATTGAACTTAGCGCTACAGAGAATTCCATATTCTCCATTGCCTCTTCTACTTTTTTCAATGTATCTTTTGCAAACGTTACTAATGTTTCATCAAATTCCGTTACATTTGCTTTAAATGCAGGGATTTCCCCGTTAAAGTACTTATCAATCATAGCTACTGTACGATTTAATAAGTTACCTAAGTCATTTGCTAGATCGAAATTAATACGCTCAACAAATCCTTCTGGTGTGAATACACCATCAGATCCGAATGGAACTTCACGAAGTAAGTAATAACGTAATGCATCTAATCCGTAACGATCGATTAATGTAACTGGATCTACTACGTTTCCTTTTGACTTACTCATCTTTCCATCCTTCATTAAAATCCAACCGTGAGCAAAGACTTTTTTCGGAAGAGGTAAATCTAATGCCATTAAAATGATTGGCCAATAAATTGTATGGAAACGAACGATTTCTTTTCCAACTAAATGCACGTCTGCTGGCCAGAATTTCTTATACATCTCTTCATTTTCTGTTCCATAACCTAATGCTGTAATGTAGTTAGATAATGCGTCAACCCATACGTAAATAACGTGTTTCGGATTACCTGGAACACGTACTCCCCAGTCAAATGAAGTACGAGAAACTGCTAAATCTTCTAAGCCTGGTTTAATGAAGTTATTAATCATTTCATTCTTACGAGACTCTGGCTGAATGAAATGTGGATTATCTTCATAGAATTTTAATAGTCTGTCGACATATTTACCCATTCTAAAGAAATATGATTCTTCACGAACAAGTTCTACATCATGACCACTATCTGGACTTTTTCCTCCAACTACTTTGTCACCTTCCATAATTGGATCTACTAATTGATGCTCCGTATAGAATGTCTCATCTTGTACAGAATACCAACCTTCATATTCATCAAGATAAATATCACCTTGATCTACTAGTTGCTTGAAGATTTTTTCAACAACATCTTTATGACGATCTTCAGTTGTACGAATAAAATCATCATAAGAGATATCCATCTTCTCCCAAAGTTCTTTAATTCCTGCAACAATATTATCCACATATGCTTGTGGTGTAATATTTAATTCTTCTGCTTTTTTTTGGATCTTCTGTCCATGCTCATCAGTTCCTGTTAAATAATGAACATTGTATCCTTGCATACGCTTATATCGTGCCATTGCATCTCCTGCTACTGTCGTATAAGCATGTCCAATGTGTAATTTTCCACTTGGATAATAAATTGGGGTAGTAATATAAAAGGATTTTTTTTCCTCTGTCATTGTTTTGGACCTCCCGGATAACCTCATATGTATTTATAAATAGTATATCAAAAACTTATATATAAAGTGAAACTTTAATCTGTGGGGGTGTTCACTCACGCGGATTATTAGCCCGCACCAATCGGGCTTTTATAAGCAGCTCGACTCCCACTTAACTTCTTTGCTCCAGTCAAATTTTGAATTTGGAATCTTACTGCTCGGCAAATAGCAGGATAAAAACGAGTTAATGACTAGTATCTTTATCATCTATTACTCATATTTCAAGAAAATATACAATCGTCACTCGAAGTTTATAATTTTTTCAGAAAATAAAGTGAAATAATAGTAGAAATTACTCCCATTCTATTATATATAAGAAGTAAGAACTCTATAAATCTTTTTAAAAAATATAGAATTAAAGAATTGACGGAAATGTAAATGATTGGTATCATATGTCCATAGGGTATTTTGTCGAAAAATGACGAATCTAAAAATAGACTCGAAACTTATAAACTATTTCTTTAGGAGGAAAAGAATTATGAAATCTACTGGTATCGTTCGTAAAGTTGATGAATTAGGTCGTGTAGTAATTCCAATCGAATTACGCCGTACGTTAGGTATTGCAGAAAAGGATGCACTTGAAATCTATGTTGATGACGAGAAAATCATCTTAAAAAAATATAAACCAAACATGACTTGCCAAGTAACTGGTGAAGTATCTGATGGTAACCTATCTTTAGCTGAAGGTAAAATTATCTTAAGCAAAGAAGGCGCTGAGCAAATCTTAAACGAACTTCAAGATTATATCGAAACAGCAAAATAAGCTTCTCAATTATGAGAAGCTTATTTTTTATCGACATGATAGATTTGATATACATCGCGTTTCGACAAATCTCGATCTTTAGCGACTGTTTTTATCGCCTCTTTTGAATTCATACCTTTTTCATTTATATAATGTTCAATATGATTATATACTGAAATAGATTCCCACCATTGTTCTTCTGGGGCAGGTTCTTCCGTTGAACCAGCTACTAAAATACAAAACTCGCCACGAACTTCATTTTGTTTCGTCCACTCAATTGCTTCTTCGATTGTCCCTCGAATAAATTCCTCAAATTTTTTCGTTAACTCTCGACATAATACAATTTCTCTATTTCCCAACACTTCTTGCATCGAGATTAAAGTATCATCTAAACGGTGAGGTGCTTCATAAAACATTATTGTAGGTTGTACATAACGAAGCTTCTCTAACTCCATTTTTCTTTCTTTTTTATTTCTTTGTAAAAATCCATAGAAATAAAACTGTTTTGTTTCAAGACCTGATGCAATTAATGCTGTAAGTGCTGCATTTGCCCCAGGAAGCGGGATAACATGATACTGTTCCGCTACAGCCTCTACAACAATATCGTAACCAGGGTCTGAAATACACGGCATACCAGCATCACTCACAATGGCTACAGTCTTACCATCTGCTAACTTATCTAAAATTTTTCGTCCACTTACTTCTTTGTTATGTTCATGGTAACTCATCACAGGTGTTTCAATTTCAAAATAATTACAAAGCTTCTTCGTTTGCCTTGTATCCTCCGCTGCAATAACATCTACTTCTTTTAAAATTCGAATTGCACGAAATGTCATATCCTCTAAATTTCCAATTGGAGTTGGTACTAAATATAATACTCCCTTTTCATTTTGCTGAAAGCTTTTTTGTTGCCACATATGGTTCTCCTTTTTGCATATATTCTTCTTTTTGTTTTCTATTTAATTGTTTAAAATAATACTCTGCTTGCATAGCTGTACGCTTATCCTCATGGTCTTCTACGTATTTTAAAACAACAGGAAGTCTAGCACGCGTATACCTAGCCCCTTTCCCGCTATTATGGGTCTGAATCCGCTTCTCTATATGATTTGTATATCCAGCATAATAACTTCCATCAGAGCACTCCACTACATAAAAACAATGCTTATTCTTCTCCATATAAAATTGAACGAATCTCCTTTGTATATTCATTATTTTCTTCATATACAAAAAGAGGTGGCAATATTTTTAACTCTGCATTTCCGTCCTTAATTCCTTCAATTAGCAATGTATTCGCTTCTTTTCCTGCCTTAGGATAAACAAATCGTACACGTTTTGGTTCAATTTTGTATTTACGCATTAATGTAACAATGTCTAGTAAACGACCTGGACGATGTACAAATGCCACTTTCCCGCCCTGTTTTACTAGCTGACTGCTTGCAGATACAACATCCTCTAATGTACACATAATTTCATGACGAGCTATTGCTAAATGTTCATTCATATTTTTCTCAGAAGTTGCAGGTGTTTGAAAATACGGCGGATTACATGTGACAACATCATATTGATGACGTCCAAGTTTCTCCGGCATATCTTTTAAATCCCCATGTATTAAGTGAATTCTTTCTTCTAACTTATTGTATTGAACGCTTCTTATTCCCATATCATATAAACGTTCTTGAATTTCCACCCCTGTAATATTCCCTTTCGTTCTCGTACTCAACAGAAGGGGTACAACTGCGTTACCTGTACACAGATCAAGTAAATTACCTTTTTGAATTGGCACCCAAGCAAAGTCTGCAAGTAAAACAGCATCTAATGAAAAATTAAATACCGATGGACTTTGTATAATTTTCATTTCTTGTGCTAATAAGTAATCTAAACGTTCATCTTCATATAATTTCATATATTACTCCTTTTCTTACCCTTAACCTACCCTATTTCATCTTCTACTAATTAAAAACATATTTCATTCTACTCTCATGTATAAAAAATTACCTTTCCAATTATCATTGGAAAGGTAATTTCACTTTTTATTTAAAAATGACAGGCAGAATAAACAATCGCCCTCTTTACGTACACTTCCATAATGCAGATTACAAATATGAAAACCTTCTTGATATAGTCTTGCTAAATTATCGTAGCCTTCACCAATATCTGTCTTCGGCTTCACTTCTTTACGTTTTTGAGTTTTTTGTTTTTCCTTAATCTGCACTTCTTCAAAGCGGTGTCGCAAATTTTCATTTTCCATTTTTATATGTTGGTTTTCTTCCAACAACTCTGCAAGATGTTGTTTTAATTCTCCCAACTGTTTGTATAAATGTCCAATTTGCTCTTCCATACTAGAAACCGATGCAAAAATATCTTTTTTCTCCACAAGCACCCACCTCATTAATCTGTGGTTTGACTCGAAACGACCCCTTTATTCATTAACTCATCTAACGTATATTCTACTATCCGTTCCTTGTCTACTAGTTCCACTTGAATTAATCTTTCTAAAATATTTAATCCGATAACACGGCCAGTACCATGCGGGGTTTGTATACGTTGATCTAAATCAGGAAGTTGTTCCTTTGCTGCCTCATACTCATCATTCTCATATTTTAAGCAACACATTAAGCGACCACATAAACCAGAGATTTTTGCAGGATTTAATGATAAATTTTGATCCTTTGCCATCTTAATGGATACAGGTTCAAAATCTCCTAAAAAAGTAGAACAACAAAGCATACGACCACATGGACCAATACCACCAAGCATCTTTGCTTCATCACGAACACCAATTTGTCTTAGTTCAATTCTTGTCCTAAAAATTGCCGCTAAGTCCTTCACTAGTTCGCGGAAATCAATCCGACCATCCGCAGTAAAGTAGAAAATAATCTTATTGCGATCGAACGTATACTCTACATCTACAAGTTTCATATCAAGATTATGTTCTACTACCTTTTGCTGACAAACTTGATATGCTTCTTTCGCAGCATGTTTGTTCTCTTCAACAATGGTACGATCATTTTCATTGGCAATACGAATAACCTTTTTTAGCGGTAATACAACGTCGTTTTCATCAACTTGCTTTTTGGTAATAACTACTTTTCCGTATTCAATACCTCTTACTGTTTCTACAATTACAAACTCATTTTCAGAGATATCGAACTGATTCGGGTCAAAGTAATACACCTTTCCGGCCTTCTTAAAGCGAACACCTACTACATCATACAAAACGGTCATCCCTCCTGCAACCGCAACACTAACTGTTCGAACACAAGCTGCGCATTTACATTAGCGTTGATTCTATTTTTTGCCTCTAATATATTAAAGAGAGCTGATACAATGCGCTTCTGAGCATAGGAGAAAGATTCAAACATCTCTTTCTGCTCATGAAAAACAAGACGATCTTCTTCTCCAAGTTGAACATATAATAAATCCTTATAAATAAGGAGTAACATATCTAAACCTTGCTGTAATTGTTCTTTCTCTCCAAAGTGCTTTCCCCATTTTTCTTGTACAAAAAAAATAGAGGCTTTGTCTTTTTCGAGCGCTTCACATAATTTTATCACTAAAGCTCGTGCTTGTGCAAACCATTCATCACTACATAAAGCTAAAGCTTCATCAAAACTATTCGTGAGTTGTGCAGCAAGTGTCGCTAAAGATGCCGTAATACCTTCATCCTGTAATCTTCTAATTAAAGATTCCGTAGGTAACGGTCTAAATGTAACAACTTGACAGCGGGATAAAATCGTATTTAAAATTTGATGACTTTGTTCAGTAAGTAAAATAGCTGTTGTATCACTACTTGGTTCTTCTAAAAATTTCAAGAGTGTATTCGCTGCATTTGCTGTCATGCGGTCTGCGTGCTCAATAATATATACTTTTTTATTTGCTTCTAATCCTGTTTTTGAAAACTCGTCTTGTAAATCATGAATTTGCTGCTTCTTAATCGATAATCCGTCTGGTTTTACAATATGTAAGTTTGGGTGGTTTCCTGAATCAATTCGCTTACAATTTGTACATACATGACAGGGCTCTACCTCGTTCCGCTGAGAACAGAGGAAACTCTTTGCCATTTGAATTGCTGTCGCAAACTTTCCTGTCCCTTTCCCTCCCTCTAACAAGTAAGCGTGGGATATACGCTCTTTTGCAATGCTATTCATCAACATTTTTACACCGATGGGTTGTATAGCAGAAAGCTGCTCCCACGTCTTCGTCATAATGCATACCTCACTTATTTCATTCTTTCCTTCTATTATAACAATTTATCTTCTATAATCTGAACAACTTCTTCTATAAGTTTTTCCATTGGTTGATCAGCATTTACCAATACAATACGATCTGAGAAACGTTCTACAACTTGTAAATATCCTTCACGCACACGTTTATGGAAAGAGATATCTTCCATATCTAATCGATTCACTTCACGTCCTGCATCTTTTTCAATTCGAGCTAAACCAATCTCTGGTTCAATGTCTAAGTAAATTGTTACACTAGGCATACAGTCCTCTGTTGCAAAGCGATTTATTTCAAATACTTTATCCATACCTAATCCTCTTGCATATCCTTGATACGCTAAGGAGCTATCTATAAAACGATCACATAATACAAGGTAGCCCTCGTTAAGCGCCGGCATAACTTTTTCTACTAAATGTTGTCTGCGTGCAGCAGCATATAAAAGTGCCTCTGTACGTGCTTCCATCATCGTATATTCTTGTTTATGTAAAATCGTTCTAATATCCTCAGAAATTGCAATACCACCTGGTTCTCTCGTCGCCATTACCTTTTGTTCTTTTTGTTCAAAGTATGGCAATAAACTTTGAATTAACGTTGTTTTACCCGAACCTTCTGGACCTTCAATTGTTACAAATAATCCCTTCATCCTAAAACCTACTTTCTATATCATACACTTTCATATATTTCGTACTACCTTGAAAACGAGCGCCCGCTTTCTCTAAATACATAATTTGCTCTTTATGTTCTGAAGTAATTCTTTCCCCGTACATAATCAATGGAATTCCAGGTGGATACGGAATTATCATTTCCGCCGCTATCATACCAACTGCTTCTTCTACAGATACTACTTTTGTTTCATATCCTTCTAGTTGTTTATATGTATACGGTAAAGGAGAAATTTCTCCTTTATAAGTATAACGAATAGATTCCCTCTTGTCTTTGACCTCATAATATTGCAATGCCACTCGAATCATCTCTATGGCCTTCATATACTCCTTATTTGCTTGCAAGGGCAAAATAAATAGGACATTATATGGATCTGCCATTTCCGTATATATACCTACCTTTTCAAATACAGACTGTAATTCGTATCCTGATAACTGACAACGTGTCTGTACGGTAACCTTTAACTCGTCTTGTAATGGATATTGTAAAATAGCTATTTGTGGAATAGAAGACAATTCTTCTTTAAATTCCCGTAAAAACTCGACAATTTCATCATGTCCCTCTTCTTTTATACGCGCTATTGTAAAACGTGCAATATCAAGAGAAGTCATAATTGGATACGATGGACTACTAGATTGTAGCATACTTAAATAGGTAGAAACTTTTTCTTCTTTCACTAAGTTACTAGTTATATGTAAATAGGATCCCATCGTCATCGCCGGTAATGTTTTATGTGCAGAATGAACTACAATATCTGCCCCATATGCTAACGCTGACTTTGGAAATGCTCCACCTAAGCAAAAATGAGCACCATGTGCTTCATCTACTAAAACAGGAATTTTATGTGCATGTGCATAACCAATACTTACTTCTAGATCTACCCCCATACCATAATAATTAGGATGTGTTAAAATGAGTGCTTTAGCATTTGGATATTTTTCAATCGCTTCCTTAATAACCTCATTATGAATTCCCACTGGTACGTTATAAGCTTCATCAATCCATGGATCTAAAAAAATCGGATTTGCTCCCGCTAATTTTAAACCATTAATAATTGATTTATGACAATTTCTTTGTACAAGAACAATATCATGTTCCCCGCAACAAGACAAAATCATTGCTAGGTTCCCCACTGTTGAACCATTAATTAAAAAATAACTTTTTTCCACTCCATATACATCAGCTAATAATTGTTGTGCCTCATCTATACATTCAAATGGACTATGTAAATCATCTAATCCTGACAACTCAGTTACATCGATAGATAGTATATCTTTAAACCCCTCTACTGCCTCCTGAGGGAAGTTTAAACCACTTTTATGTCCTGGAACATGAAAGGATAACGGCCCTCTTTCTTTAAACTCTATTAATGCCTCATATAAAGGTATGCGATTTTGATTCATTTATATCTCTTCCTTATTATTTCATTCTTTATCTATTATACAGAACAAAAAAAATAATAGGCATATGCCTATTTAAAAATATGATGCTTCTAATTTCCGAAGCTGTTTTAAATAATATATATACTTCGGATCATTTGTCTCCGTATTCACCATATCCTTTTCACATTCATAACATATCAAATTATTATAAATATATATCCCTTCTTTTCTTTCTGTCTCACAAACAATACAAACTTCATTTTGTGATTTCATATCTTGCCCTCCCTATTTAAATGGACATATTTTATACTCCTATTCCTTAACAATTTACAGAAAAATATACATCAATCTCTTATATAATATGATTCACCCTTGGGCAACGTGTTTGTATTACCATTACTTCTTTTTGCGCGCTGTTTGAAAACACAAAAAAACACGAA
>NZ_BTRL01000010.1:0-81714 GCF_054771475.1 Bacillus sp. MN7755 | reverse complement strand
TACTTGACAGGGGTCACTCCATTATATATTAATACCTTCGAAATATTGTATAACAAATAATTTTTATGCATTATTGATTAGCATTGCTTATTGTGCTAACGAATCAGGATAGTGTGGCAACCGACCAACTAAATAGTTGCTTATCCTCAATTATTAGAAGGGAAGTTCTATCATTTCGCGAATTTATTAGACATAGACGAGTGCTATAATTTTCTATATCTACATAAAGAGGTGACTACGCATGAATCAAAGACCGTCAGAAGAAGAATACGCCGGGGGTTCCGGCGAATATATCCGTTTGGTGCCGGACGGTAACATCATCGACATTCTGCTCGCCCAGGAAAAGCAAATGAACGAGCTTCTGGCATCGTTGACCGAAAGCCAGGCCGCATATCGGTATGCGGAAGGAAAATGGACGCTGAAAGAAGTCGTGGGCCACATTGCAGACGCGGAACGCGTCATGACCTACCGCCTGCTCCGGTTCGCAAGAGGGGACCAGACGCCTCTGACCAGCTTTGATCAGGAATTGTTCATGCCTCCTTTCGGAAGCTGGACAACCGAGCAATTGGCCGAAGACTACCGGGCCGTACGGCAATCAACGATCACATTGCTGCGCGGGCTACCGGCGGAGGCGTGGACCCGCAACGGCACAGCCAACAACCTAAGCATTACGGCGCGCGCTCTCGCGTACGGCATCGCAGGACACGAACTTCATCATATGGGGGTCATCCGAAATCGGTACTTGAGTTAATCATCAGCTGAGGCCTTTGGAATGGAACTAACACCTCTCATACAACCTTAGATACCGTTCTAATTGGGGTCCCGCCCCACAACCATCAACTTAAGGATTTAGACTATTTTTGAAATTAAAAGCACGTTACTATTCTCTTATGTTAATGAGAAAGTGTGAAGTGCTTTTTATGAATATGCACCAAAAACAAGAGTTATCTTTATTTACCGAAGAGTTATATCGATTTTTTTCATTTGGGGGTATTTGTTTTTCTTAGCTTGATAGTGATGGGCACTACTCTATAATGGTCAAATTAAAATTTAAAACAGTTATAGAGACTCCATTCCTCCGAAATATTGTAACTATTAAGTTGTAAAAAGAACCGTAGTTTTTCACTTTTGAAAAAGCTATGGTCTTTTTAATTGTAGCAAAGATATGATGCGAGGGAGGTTTTATAAATCAAAAAAACTTGATTAATCAGTTGCATAAAGAACTAAACAGCGTATATACTATAAACATCAAAAAAAGTTGATGAAGGGAGAGTGAACTACAATGGCACAAGATTTTCAGCTCTATGAGAAAAAGTTTAAAGCGTTGGCTGATCAAAAACGTTTAGAGATTATGTATGAACTTTGTCAGCGAGGCCAGACTTGTGTATGTGATTTAACAGAGATTTTTGAAATGACACAATCTAAGTTGTCATATCATTTAAAGATTTTATTAGAAGCAGGTTTAATTGTAAAAGAAACAAAGGGTACGTGGAGTTATTATGATTTAAATGATGCGGAAGTAAATAATTTATTATCAGAAGAATTATGCTGTATCTTTAGAAAAACAGGCAAAGGTAGCTGTTGTTAAAATTTTATACTATTAATCAAAAAAACTTGATTAATAACATGTAAAGAGGAGGAATAAGGTATGAGATATGTTCACGTTGGTATAAATGTTACGAATTTAGAGAAGTCTATTGAATTTTACGAAAAGGTATTTGGTGTGTCTCCAGTTAAAGTGAAAACGGATTATGCTAAATTTTTATTAGAGACGCCAGGGCTTAATTTTACGCTGAACGTACGAGATGAAGTGAAAGGAAATCAGGTAAATCATTTTGGTTTTCAAGTAGAGACAGCTGAAGAAATCACATTACATAAAGAACGATTAGAAAAAGAAGGTTTCTTTGCGCGTGATGAGATGGATACGACTTGTTGCTATGCGGTTCAAGATAAGTTTTGGGTAACGGATCCGGATGGGAATGAGTGGGAGTTCTTTTATACAAAAGCACATAGTGATGTTCATAAAATTGAAGATCCATCTTGTTGCACAACTTCTAAAGTAGTAGATAAAAATTCTTGTTGTTAATAGGAGGTGGAGAATAAAATGAAACGTTTATCTTTTTTAGACCGATATTTAACACTATGGATTTTTCTAGCGATGGCTGTTGGGATTGGTTTAGGATTTTTATTTCCTAGTGTAGTAGATGGACTGAATACATTACAAGTTGGAACGACGTCTATTCCACTTGCTGTTGGTTTAATTGTAATGATGTATCCGCCGTTAGCGAAGGTTCGCTACGAGGAAATGGGTCGGGTATTTAAAGATGTAAAAGTGTTAGTTCTATCTTTAGTACAAAACTGGATTATTGGACCTGTACTTATGTTTGTTTTAGCAATTATTTTCCTTCCTGATAAGCCAGAATACATGGTCGGGCTCATTATGATTGGTTTAGCACGTTGTATTGCAATGGTGATTGTTTGGAACGACCTTGCTGATGGGGATAAAGAGTATGCCGCTGGTTTAGTTGCTTTTAATTCGGTATTTCAAATGTTATTCTTCTCAGTTTATGCATACGTGTTTGTAACGGTAATCCCAGAATGGTTAGGAATTGAAGGAGCTATCGTTAGTATTACAATGGTAGAAGTAGCGAAATCAGTATTTATCTATTTGGGAATTCCTTTTATAGCAGGTATGTTGACACGCTTTGTACTAGTTAAGTTAAAAGGGAGACAGTGGTATGAAAAGGTATTTATACCTAAGATTAGTCCACTTACATTACTTGCATTACTATTTACAATCATCGTTATGTTCTCTTTAAAAGGGGAAATGATTGTTAGTGTGCCATTAGATGTAGTAAGAATAGCAATTCCGTTATTCATTTATTTTATTGTGATGTTTTTTGTTTCTTTCTTTATGGGAAGAAAAATTGGTGCAAACTATCCGGTGACGACAACGTTAGCATTTACAGCAGGTAGTAATAACTTTGAGTTAGCGATTGCTGTAGCAGTTGGGGTATTTGGCATTCATTCCGGTGCGGCATTCGCAGCTGTTATCGGTCCTTTAGTTGAAGTACCTGTAATGATTGCTCTTGTAAACGTTGCTTTTTGGTTTAAGCGTAAATATTTTAATGACCAACCAGTATAATTTAAAAACAAAGGCGGAAAACAACATGGAAAACAAAAAGACAATTTACTTTTTATGCACAGGAAATTCATGCCGAAGCCAAATGGCAGAAGCATGGGGAAAGAAATATTTAGGGGATAAGTGGAATGTTTATTCTGCAGGAATCGAAGCACATGGAGTAAATCCAAACGCAATTAAAGCAATGAACGAAGTAAATATCGACATAACGAATCAAACATCAGATATAATTGATGCAACCATTTTAAATAGTGCTGATTTAGTCGTTACGCTTTGTAGTCATGCAGATGCTGTATGTCCATCTACTCCGTCGCATGTGAATCGTGTTCACTGGGGATTTGATGATCCAGCAGGAAAAGAATGGTCTGAATTTCAACGGGTTCGTGATGAAATTGGAGAACGTATAAAACGATTTTCTAAAACAGGGGAGTAAATAAAGGAAAGGGTCAATCTTCTATCGTATAGGGGATTGGCTTTTTTTATTATATATTTCATTGGTTTAAAACAACTATTAAAAGGAATAGAGAATATTCCGATAAAATGATAAGGTTAGAATAGAGTGGTTTCAGAAAGGTGGTTTAACATATGATTTCTGAATTAAACAAGACTGATTTTTATAAATGTAACAGCTTAGTAAATCAAAAAGGGCAATTAGAAGTAAAGGCTGTAATTGCAGGGTTGAATCCTGGTCGTATATTTGTAGATAACATCTATTCTCCTAATTCAGGACTTATTTGGTTAGGTAATAATGATGGCTTCTTTTTTATAGGAAGTGCAGAAAATGAAAAGTTTAATAATGAAATGAATAGTTTTATTGATAATGTGATAGAGCCTGAGACGAGAAAGGTTGGACTAAATTGTTTTGAAGCAATTGGTAATCATTCAAAGTGGAACAAAACAATTGAAAGAATATTTCAGCACCGTAAATTAAAGAGTTGGAATCAAAGAGTGTATACGCTAAAGGAAGAGGATTATGAGGGTAATCGTGAACCTAAAATTGAACAAGGGTATACAGTGCTAAAAATGAGTAAAGCTCTCTATGAAAATCAAGGGAACGTATTTAAGAATATTGAATTTTTACAATCAAAAATTTTAGAGTTTTGGTCCTCACCTGATAAATTTTTTAACAAGGGAATAGGCTATTGTATAGTTTTAGACACCATGATTGTAAGTGTTTGTTTTTCAGGATTCGTCTTTGACAATATACACTGTATAGATATTGAAACGATAGAAGGTCACCGAGGGAGAAAATTAGCTCAAACGATAGCTCATAGTTTTGTGAAAGATTGTTTGGAGAATGACATTACTCCATATTGGGACTGTATGGAATTGAACAAGCCTTCGGTTACTGTTGTGGAAAATGTAGGATTTACAAATGTCTTTAATTATGTAGGGTATTGTTTTTTATTTGAATAAATTAGGTGTATCTTAAAAAATCCTCACTTTAAAAGGTTTTTATTCGGAAGTACAAAAACGAATTTTTTACATAAAGGAAGAATCGTATGAAACACATAATAAGAAATGTAGTAATGAATTATTTTAAAGAAATTCATTCACTAGCAGTAGAAGAGGAATTACATAATAATAGTTGGAATACAGATTTACACTATAAAATTATGGTGAATGGAAAGCGATATTCCGCAAGGTTTATTAATAGCAAGCGAACAATCAATCCGGCTTTTGGGGCGTTATTAAACGAACAACTGATAGAGCAAGTACGATTTACGTATTATTTACGCGAGCATGGGATTCCATTTATGCAGATTAACAAGAATAGGACGGGAGAGTCATTTACATTTGTCACTTGGAATGATGAACAATACCGATTTGTATTGTCTAATTGGATTGAAGGAGAACATATTACATATTGTACAGAAGCTATCGCAAAAGCCTTCGGAAAGGAAGCAAGAAAGATTCAGGATATTTCTAATGCATTTCAAAGCTCGATTTTTCAAAAGAAATCTCATTTGGATGGGTATGTCCAGTTTATTCATATGCTAGAAAGTAAGGCAAGCGCCTGCAAAGAATTACGAGAGTATATAAATCTAGCTAAATATCATATAGAGTGCGCATATACGAGTGAATTAGAATTTATCGTACAAACAGATTTAAATCCGTTGAATGTTTTATGGGACTCAAGTGAACAGGTAAAAGGAATTGTAGATTTTGAATCGATTGGATATGTTGATCGTATTGAAGGACTAGCCTTTTTACTAAAGTGGTATTCTCGCACAGAAGGAATACAATCACATGAAGTAAGTCCAAGTGTTGCTAGTGCATTATTAGAAGGGTATAAGGCTCATAATATTGTAACATCAAATGATTATAAAAGACTTCCATCATTATTATGGTTATCCGGTAGTTTGAATTGGAATTTTGTGAAGAAAACGCTAAGTGTAATAAGTGATGAGAGGGAATTGGAAGAACATTTGGAAGTTTATAGAGTGAGGGGAGAAAGACTATCTTCATTATTAATTTGTACATAACATGTATGCTCCTAATTTGGGATTTAAAAAGAAACCATATGAGGTGTTCTAAAAATGAAAATACAAATTGTATTGTTTGATGGCTTCGGAGAGCTCGTCTCCTTTGCACCGTTTGGGGTACTCAAAAGAGCGATATTGCCAATTTAATACTTGAAGTAAACGACAATGCAGTAAATGCTTTTATTCAAAACATCCGCAGAAGATTGTCTATTTCAGAAAGACCTTTAATGACAGCTTGTGGAGATAGTAAAAGTTATATCTATTCTAATTTTAATCCAAAATACGCACAAATGGCTCTAACGATACTTCGAACTCATTATAACTTTTGTATGCCATTTACTACAAAGGAAGGGAAAAAGAAAACAGTAAAAACACCAGCACAACGATTGGGGATTACTGACAAAGTGTTTGACTTAAAAGATATAATTTACTTTACATAGTTCACTCAAATAATGGTGGACTATATTTTTTAAAAAGGTAAATGGAAAATTTATGTTAAAATAATGATAGAGATTTTGAAAAAATGTTCTTAAACTAACGGTCAGGTTACTTTAAGAAGAATTTTTCAAAGGAAATGGTGGATATCATATTTTGAAGGGGTGATTGCAGTGAAGTAAGTGATTTTTTTAATCTTGGTTAAATACTTTGAAGGAAGGGATTTATAACTATGAATACAAAACTAATAATAGTAGAAGGTTTACCTGGATTTGGAAAATCAACCACTGCAAAGCTAATAAATGAAATTCTAAGCCAAAATAAAATTGAAGTTGAACTATTTTTAGAGGGAAATTTGAACCACCCAGCCGACTATGATGGTGTATCTTGTTTTAATAAATTTGAATTCAATAGATTATTATCTAACAGTGGAGATTTTAAAGAAGTGCTTCTTAAAAGAGTTCTAAAAAAAGGAAGCAATTATTTATTACCATACAGTAAGATGAAAAATGAGTTTGGTGATCAGTTTTCAGACGAATTATTTAACGCTATTTTTGAAAATGATATATATGAATTACCATTCGATAAAAATGTTGAATTAATTGCTGACAAATGGAATGACTTTGCTGAAATTGCTCTAGAAGACAATAAGGTTTATATCTTTGAATGTTGTTTCATACAAAATCCATTAACTATTGGGATGATTAAATATGGTGAACAAAAAGAAAAAATAATAAATTATGTAATGAAAGTTGCAAAAATCATAGAGAATTTAAATCCAATGTTATTGTATGTAGAACAAGATAATCTTGAATTTTCATTTAGGAAGGCATTAAAAGAAAGAACTCCAGAATGGTCCACAGGAATTATCGACTATTACACTAACCAAGGCTATGGGAAAGAACATAACCATTCAGGTGTAGAAGGAGCGATAAAAGTTCTTGAAGCTAGAAGGAATTTAGAGTTAGAAATATTCGATATGTTAAAAATGAAAAAAGAAAAAATCAATAATACAAAATATGAAATTGACTCATATAGGTCAATGTTAAAAGATAAGTTAACAATACAAATGGTGAAATAGCTTTTTACACTAACTGGTGCAATTCTTTAAAAAGGCACCGCTGTTTTTGATGCGTAAAGTAACATATTGCGAAATATTGTACTTACGCTAACGGGTACTTTAGTTGAAGAAGGACATAAAAACGCTCAGAATATTTTCTGAGCGTTTTAGTTTGCTATTTATAATGCGAAACGGAGTGCGAAATGCATACAAATTATTGTGTTATTTCTAATGGTTATTAGCATTTTTCTCTCCCTAAACTGAACCCGTTACTCATACGAGTAGGCTCTTTCTTTTATGTATTCATTTTCTATGGTTAATAATTTGGCTGAATATACCCTGATTTTATTCCCTTTGTGACAGCTTCTAAAGAAGAGGAAACAATGTTACAAGAAGCATCCCCTTCAAAAGTCTCATCAGCCTATAAAATGAGGGAAGTTCAACATAATGGACATAAACGGTGCTTATACATGTAAAGTAAGAGGTCATGAAAATGAATAAAGCCTGATAATTTTTGTGCGCTTTGATTATGTAGAAATAGGGGGAAATGACATGAAAGGCAATACTCCTAAGAAAATTTTATTTATTCAATCAGGAATTTCTTTTTATTATCCAATGATCGAAGCTGCAATTTTCAATAGTCTACAAAAGGTAAACAGCGATACAATTATGGTGAGTCCAGAAAAAGCTATAAAAACCGCGTTAAAAGTGAAACCAGATTTTATTTTGGTACTAAGCGGTTTAAGTGAAGAAATTTATCACATTATGCCATTCTTAAAAAAGGCAGGGTTTACTACTGGGCTTTGGCTAACAGATGATCCTTATTATACGGATGTAACACAAAATCTTGTTCCGTATTATGATTACATATTTACGCAAGATTTAAATTGTATCAAGTTTTATAGGGGGATAGGATGTAATAATGTGTTTCATCTCCCTTTAGCAGCGAATCAAGAGGTATTTAAACCTTCTCTTAAAGAAGAGACATATAAGTATGATCTTAGTTTTATAGGCACAGCATTTGAAAATAGAATTAACTTTGTTGATTCTATTTCAGAGTATTTAGCAGAAAAAAACACAAAAATTGTAGGGTTCGGTTGGGAGAAGTTAAAGAATTATGAAAGGTTAAAGGATAAAATACAACTCTTGCCACTTGCAAAGTATGAAGATGCGTTACAATTTTACGTATCTACTAAAATCAATATAAATTTGCATCGTTCACTAATTGATCAGGAATTGAATTGTAATTCTGCAAATATCCAAGCATATTCAGTAAATAATAGGACGTTTGAAATTAATGCCGTAGGTTCTTTTCAATTAACTGATATACGCCCAGATGTAGCAAAGCATTACATACCAGGTGTTGAAATAGAAACTTTTAATAGTGCATCGGAGTTTATACAAAAAGCTGATTATTATTTGGAACATGTACAAGAAAGAAAACGTATAGCTGAAAAAGGGCTGGATAGGACTTTGAAACATCACACATATGATAAACGAATCATACAATTATTAAACTATATTAATTTGAGGGGCGTGAAGATGTAGTTTAACCATTAACTTAAATGAATTATCATCGGTATACATGAAATTAAGCGTTGGGTGCTTTTAACTAGAGTTGACGCTCGTATTCTATAAAAATCATTTGCGAAAAAGGGATTTGGATAATTTTGTTGAATTCGTTTATTCTGAAAAAACAATGTCGTATTCAAACTAATTTACATCTGATCATTAGAGGAGATTAAAAGTGAATCACTTTTTTGTAGAATTTGGTGAATATAAGGCAAGTGTTTGTGAATGGGGGGATAAAAGTAATCCTCAAATCATTTGTTTTCATGGTTTAGGAAGTACAAAATTAAGTTTTATAGAAATAGCGGAACTTTTAAAAGATAAATATCATATTGTATCGTTTGATCTACCTGGACATGGGAAAACACCAAATTTTGAGAAGGATGAAGATTACGGTGCATCCCATTTAACAAATTGGGTAGTAGCATTACTTGAGCAGATAGGAAAAGAAACATTTCATATAGTAGCACATTCATGGGAAGCAAGCGTTGCACTTCACTATGCAGCAGAATGTCCAGAGAAAGTGAATAAAATGGTTTTATTAGATGGTGGTTATTATCATGGCAAAATGAATGCAGATTATTTTGCGCAGCTAAAAGATGCGAAAGAAGGAGAGTGTCCACCACGATCATTAGAAGAAGAAATCACTCATTACAAAAAAGATTTTGATGAATATATTTTTGACAGTAAAGGAGCATGTATCCAATCAGAAAAAAAGGCTTATAGCAGGTGGTCACCATTAATAGAACGTGCGGTTTATGACTTAATGCGAGAAGAAGATAGTAAAGTGAAATGGCATGCTACTGGCGATACCGCTCGAGGTGTAATTAAGTTTCAATATACGGTGTATAAAACGTTGAAATCTCATAAAATTAAAAGCGATATCTTATTATTGTATTACGATCTTCCAGATGATTATTTAAAAATAAGAGAATTGCAGATTGCGGAATTTAAGAAGCGTATTGATCTTACGACTAAGCTTTATACAGATACAGGGCATTTAATGCACTGGGATAGACCAGAAGAGATTGCTGAAGATGTTTTAAAATGGTTCGTATAAAGAAAGTCCGTTGTTCGAATGTGAGCAACGGACTTTCTTTTGAAAAACTGAATTCAAGAGTGATAGAGGGATAAGCAAGAGCATTACAGTTCTATTACCAATTCATTTTTTGATATAATAGATATGAAGCAGGAAATAGATAGAAAGATACTGCTAGTAATTTATACTTAAATGTAGGGTAACTAACTGTTACGATTTATTTAACCAATTATAACGAAAGTTAATTAAATATATCAGTAAGCCCTGCTAGTCAAGTGATTGGCTAGTAGTGAGGGTTAACTGCGGGCAATCCCTAAAGCTGATTGAACTACAACGTGGCTAGAAATAGCGAGCGTGAATGTTGCGAAAGCAGAAAAAATCAATCAGATGGTGTAAGGTTAAATCCTAAACACTAGAACAATGGGTCTTCCGCCTCGAATCATCTAAGTCAAAATGGATAAGATGAACGTTCAACGACTATCTCGTATAACTGACGAGAGTACATCACAAGCCTATGGTGGTGGAAAAATCCTCTATCTCTAAAGAGATAAACATATAGTCTGCGCTCATGTGAAAATATGAGAAGTTCATAAGAGAACTGGCTAAGGAATTGCGCCCTTAGTTGAACGAGATAAATTTAATTAAATCTATCAAATCCCATTGAAGCTACCGAACCTATGCATTGTGGTAAATTCAATGGGGTGAGAATATTAATGAAATTTTCACGAGTTAGTCAAGTATCGGAATTAACAGGTTTGTATCCTAGTAGTCTTAGGAGAATGCTGATGGAACACGCTACAATTCAGAAGAATCAATCTTTCATTATCTAAAAGATGAGTGCCCGAATAATCGCACAGTAAAGGAGTTAAATTCTGATGATATTGGCGAAGAAAGTCAGACTGATTCCAACGCCTGAACAAGAAAAAGTGCTTAGAAACCATGCTGGTGCTGCGAGAACACGATGAAGCACTAACTTGTATAAATTTGATTGAATTGTATAGATTTAGTTAAGTTTATCGTATCGGAGATTGAACAGAGTTATGGGGACAGAAAAAGAAATTAGTTCCGCTAAATTAATATGGAAGATGACACGCCCGCATACGTTAACGGCGACGTTTTCTCCTGTAATTTTAGGAACAGTGGCATCACTTTATGTTGCCAAAATTGATTGGCTTTTATTTATTGCGATGATGGTTGCATGTTTAGCATTGCAAATAGCAACGAATTTATTTAATGAGTACTATGATTTCAAACGTGGATTAGATACAGCTGATTCTGTTGGAATTGGTGGTGGAATTGTCCGTCATGGATTGAAACCAAAAAATGTTTTAACAGTTGCGCTTTTATTGTACGTAGTAGCAGCACTTATCGGAATTTATATTTGTATGAATAGTAGCTGGTGGTTAGTCGTCATCGGTTTAATTGGAATGGCGGTGGGCTATTTATATACAGGTGGTCCATTACCAATTGCGTACACTCCGTTTGGAGAATTAGTTTCTGGATTGTTAATGGGGACATGTTTTGTACTCATTGCTTTCTTTATTCAAACGAATACGATAACGATTGAAAGTGTATTGATTTCCATTCCAATTGGAATTTTAGTCGGTGCAATCAACATGTCAAATAACATCCGAGATATTGAAGAAGATATTAAAGGTGGAAGAAAGACATTAGTAATCCTTCTTGGGAGAGAGAAAGCAGTGGTAACACTAGCTGTAGCCTTTTTCGTTGCTTATTTATGGATTGCTGTAATTGTATTGATGGGTTATATAAGCCCTTGGGCATTAGTGATGTTCCTAGGTTTGAGAAAGCCAATTTCTGCCATTCAAAGTTTCCAAAAAGGAGCAAAGGATCCCGGGTATATGCGCATCGCCATGAAATCAACAGCGATGACAAATACGATTTTCGGCTTTTTATTATCAGCAGGATTATTAATTAGTTACTGGTTTTAAATGAAAAATATTGTTAAGTGACTTAACCCCAATTTCTCAATTTTTATATAGAGAGATTGGGGTTTTTATTTTGCTTTTGTTTAACGTTAAGAACATTTTCATTTGAAATGCAAATACCAATAAATTGCAACTTCATCACTTGTCTTATCCAAACCTCTATAAACAAGAAAATCAAATCCACCAATTACAAATCCGCATTTTTCATAGAACTTACATGCTGCGACATTATTATTTTGCGTTTCAAGCATGATACCGGGCATATTGCCTTCTTTTGCCCACTTCTTTGCTTGGTCAACTAATCTTTTACCAACTCCGAGTGTACGATATTTTTTATCCACTGTTATATCTTCTATGTAAGCATAGTGATTCCAATTCTTTTTCAATACTATGAATCCAATGATTTGGTTATGTAACAGTGCTATGTAAATTACTTGATTAGGGTTATTAATATATTCATTGTACGCTAGTTCTTCATTATCATTTTGATTTTGTAAATAACTTTTTTCATAAATCGGAACGTCTTCTACTGTATATTCTATGCGTCTATTTACTTTTGAAAGAGAAAGCATTAACCGAGCATTCACTATAAAGCTGTCATCAATCTCCGGGAAATTATCTAAATCATTTGTTTCTAACTCTCTAATTAAAAGGCTCATTATGATACCTCCAAATCATATTATTTCTTCTGGTTCTTTATTTGATCCGAATTCATTCCAATTACAAAATTATAATAGAATTTCAATAGTAAGGCTATCATTACAAGCTCTTTCTGAAAGCATTAAATTTTATAAAGAGCAAGGGTATGAATTTGGGATATACAGTGATGAGAGTCATTTTCGTTTAAACTTCCAGAAAGATCAACGACTATAGTATAAGCTTATTTCTTTTAAAAAGTGTTTTTATTACTAAATCAATAACTAAGACAAAAGTCGATTTACTATTTTATAAAGAAATCGGCTCTTTCGTTTATGTATTACGTTACAAGAGCTTTCTTATTTTCTCCGGAATGTCCTTTTTAGAAATGTATGCAACAGAGTCTTTATAGTAAGAGTATCTTGTTTGGAATAATTGAGAAAATCTATATTGTAATATGAAAATTGCACTATGATACTAAAGGATACCTTACAACAATTCCTATAAATTCTTCTCAACAATTGAAAATAAAATCAATCCAGATTATTATATTGTTATTGTAATTATAAATGTAATTACATTTTATTGAAGGAGGATACATAGATGAAAAACTCAAAAGGCTCTATTGAATCAGAGATAAGCAAAGCAATTACTCACTGGGAAAAGGACTACTTAGGACGCGGGTCTATATCTGTTAAGACAGATATATTACGGGATATGATTATCGTAAATTTACAAGGTATTTTAACGCCGGCTGAATATACTGTTTGCGAAACAAAAGACGGTATGCTAACGATAAAGAAAAATCGTTCGGAGTTAGTTGAATCTGGAATTGAAGATCTGAAAGAGATTATACTAGAATTAACTGGAGAAAAAGTGAAAAGCTTTCATACGGATATAAGCTCCCGTACAGGTGAACGAGTAATGATTTTTAAATTGTTTAATAATCTTGAGGAAAAATTTTAAAAATTAAAACCACTGTAGGGTTAGTGGAAGATACACTAAAAATGCAGTGAGGTAATTAAGACACCTACAAGTTGATCTTATTAGTATGGTGATAATTAGAAAACGAGAAAACTTGAAATTATTTACGTATAATGAATTTCGATTGAAATAACGCTCGGAAAAACGGATAAATAAATTGACAAACTGCTTAATATGGTTTATCTTATAATTGTTTTAAAAATTAATAGATACTCATTTTAACAGTTTGCTATAATTAAGGCTTTAGCATTTTTTTAATATGTAATATTGACTAAATGAAAAAGTTTCTTAATTGAAAGATAGCGCATAACATAAATTGATATATTGATTGCATAATCTAGGAGATCAGAGATATACTGTTATTTTTAATAGGAGTAATACATATATTATTATCCTCTATAAAATGGGAGCTCTTCAAAAAACTTTATCGAAGTTAGTTGAAGTGAAACCGACAATCTCCATAATTCAATGATGATATAAAATCATTGAATTATGGAAGTTGTCGGTTTTTTTTATGGAAAAAAACGATGCACTAAAAAGAGTGAATGAAAATTGAAATTAAAAAAACTATCGTAATTAAAAGGAATTTTTATAGGTTATTTTCGTTTGGAAGGGAGTATTTTACATGTTAATTTCGCTGAGTTCATCAACACTGTTAACATTATTTTTTATGGCGCTTAGTGCTTCTTGGCTAAGTGGATTATTGTTTTTAAATGAAAGGATGCCTTTACGTTTTGTTCATATCCATATTGGTATCGCTGCTTTGCCTTCATTGGTTTCTTTACTTGCACTTGTTAATAACAATGGAGATAGAGTTGTGGGGCCTTGGCATCTAGATATTTTAGCTTGGTTAATGGCTTTCTTTGTTCTTACAATTGGTTTAATCATTCAGCGTTTTTCTGTACGTTACTTAATGGGGGATCGCTCATATCGAAAATACTTTGCGCTTTTTACATTTACTACAGGTGTATCTTCGGTTGCATGGTTAAGTGATGACCTTCGTTTCATGATTATTTGTTGGGGAGCAACTCTTATAGGATTGATTCTACTCATAGGGCTAAATAAAGGGTGGAAAGTAGTTAGTGAAGCAACAAAAATTTCTAGTTATTTATTTACAATAAGCTGGATTGCGTTGTTATCAGCTATCATCTGGCTATTTCAAATAACTGGACAGTGGCAGTTAACATCAGTTTTAACGAATGAAAATTTAGCTCAACATGGAACATTGGAAAGAACAGCAATCAATGTATTAGTTATATTGGCTGTGATGATTCCAGCAGCACAATGGCCTTTTCAAAGATGGTTAATTGAATCAGCTGTTGCTCCAACTCCTGTTTCTGCTATTATGCATGCGGGTTTAGTAAATGCTGGCGGTATCATGTTAACTAGATTTTCACCACTTTTTCATGATGATATTGCACAAATCATTTTACTTATTTTCTCTAGTATTTCGGTCTTAATAGGAACAGGAATTAGTTTAGTTCAAGTTGATTATAAACGTCAGCTAGTAGGCTCCACTATTGCACAAATGGGATTTATGCTTATTCAATGTGCATTAGGCGCTTATTTAGCAGCTGTTATTCATTTAATTTTACATGGTTTATTTAAAGCCACACTGTTTTTACAAGCTGGTTCCTCAGTACAACGTGTTGAGGTAGTGAAGCAATCTAATGAAAAGATGTCCAATTTATGGATGATAGTCGGGCGTATTTTAGGATTATTTATAGCAATTGCTTTCTGGTTTATAACTTCTGGAGAGGGGTATCAATTAGTTAGTGCGTTAATCTTAGGCTGGTCATTATACTTTTCATGGAAACAGCTTGTTATTTTTGGAGAGGGAAGAATGGGACGAATTGCTGGCTTAATTGTTTTGATTGGATTTTCTCTCATTTACTTTACCGTTCATAATTCTCTTTATAAATGGTTGCATACTGACATTTATGAAAGTGTTCAACCTTCAGCTCCAGCCGTTATCTTTGTTATATGTATCTTACTATTTAGTAGTGTTATTAGTACTTTCGTTACTCGTAATCAATCTTCTACTTTATTCGCTGTACTTTATCTTTGGTTAGTTCGAGTAGGTGAGGCGAGACGAAAGTCAGTAGAAAGTCACCCAAGCTATCTGAAACATTATGTATCAAAGGGAGGTAATTCGTGATGAGCATACCGTCAATATTAAGGAAAGAGACTTTAAAAAAGAAAGATACAAACATTAATCTACAAGAAAATAATATAAATGATTTAGTTGTATTTGCTAGCCGAGTTATTGCACCACTTTGGCCTATCACTACATTTGCAGCTCATCACCCTTGGATGGGACTTGAAAAGCAATCATTTGAACAAGTTGCAAATTGGTTAAAAGAAGCTCGTAATGTGGATATTTATCCTAGTGCCACCATGATTCATTCGGCAAAGGCGAAAGGTGAGATTGAGGAATCATTTTTACAAATTGGCTTGTCTCGTTGGCTTGATTCACAATCTTTTCATATTCCGCGAGAGACAGCGGAGCGTTTTTGCCAAGAAGCTTTAAAGTTAGAAAGATTACCTTCTAGTCTATTATCATCGCCAGAATTAAATAAATTGGCAGAAGAAATAAGTTATGTAAATACAGGGAGTATGAAAGACTCTTCTATGCAACCAATAAGCTCGCTTATAGAGAATCAAAATGGTGACAACCTATCTGATATTCTTAATTATCATATTGTTAAATGGTGTAAATTATATCTTGATGACGCCGGGGCAAGTTGGGCGATGCCAAATCGTGAGAAAGGTTTTTATCGTGCATGGCAACACCTTATTAAATTTGATCCAGCACTCAGTAAAAATGAACGTAAAGTTTTAAAAGATTGGCCACAAGATGCCAATGTAGCTTTAACAAAAGCATTATCTGAACTAGGAATTTCTGAATCTAACATGCAAGCTTACCTTGAAGGGCACTTACTTTCTTTGCCTGGATGGGCAGGAATGATACTATGGCGCTCGCAACAATCAATTCAGGAACAGGAACTTCTCATAGAATATTTAGCAGTTCGAATTTCTATGGAGCTAGCCATTGTAAAACCTTATTTACCTTTAAAAAATCAAAAGGTTGAAAAAAAAGTTTCGATTGTCTCACTTATGGCTTCTTGGATCTATTGGGGGAATATTTCAACCCGGGAATGGTTACAAATGTCTGCAGCTGAACAAAGTGAATTATTAGCATTTGCTTATCGCTTTGATGAAAATACTCGCAAGAAACTTTGGCTGGAAGCTTGGGAACAGACGCATGCAGAGCAATTAAAGGAGAAGATTACTTCTAAACAACGTGCAACTAATGATAAAAAGCGTGTAGTAGCTCAATTAGCATTTTGTATTGATGTACGTTCAGAACCGTTTCGTCGCCACCTTGAAAAATTAGGTCCGTTTGAAACGTTTGGAATAGCTGGTTTCTTTGGGTTACCAATTGCGACTAGTGAACTAGGTAGTAATGACAGTCATCCTTCTTTGCCAGTTATATTAAAACCGAAACATCAAATCAAAGAGCTCACGGATGAAAATGAATTTAAATCTTATCAACAACGCAAGAAGATAGACAGCTCATTAAGTTATACGTTTAAAATGATGAAACAAAATGTACTGACAAGTATGTTACTACCTGAGGTAAGTGGTCCTTTACTTGGTTTACAGATGTTGACAAGGAGTTTTGTGCCAAGAAGAGTAGGTGGCTTAATTCGTAACCTTCGTAAAAATATGTTGCAAAAGCCTAATACAACTTTCTCGCTTAATCATGTTCATGACACGAAATGTGAAATACCGATCGGTTTTACGAAAGAAGAGAAAGTGAACTATGTGCGTCAAGCTTTAAAAATGGTGGGACTGACAGAAAAGTTCGCGCCTTTAGTTGTAATGTGCGGCCACAGTAGTCAAAGTACGAACAATCCTTATGCTGCAGCGCTTGAGTGTGGTGCTTGTGGCGGAGCAGCAGGTGGATTCAATGCAAGAGTTTTTGCTACTTTATGCAATCTTCCAGAAGTAAGAGAGGTGTTGTCTGCTGAAGGTATTAAAATTCCTGAGGATACCATTTTTGCAGCAGCTGAGCATAAAACAACAGTGGATGAATTGGAATGGATTTATGTCCCGGAACTTTCGGAAATTGCGCAAGAAGCATTTGATTGTATTGAGTCGATTATGCCAAATGTGAGCCAACATGCAAATAGAGAGCGTTTAATGCAATTACCTAATTTTAAAACGAAAATAAAAAATCCGAGTAAAGAAGCACACCGGTTTGCAGAAGATTGGAGTGAAATACGTCCGGAATGGGGATTAGCCCGTAATGCATCTTTTATTATCGGACAGCGTGAATTGACTCAGGATTGTGACTTAGAAGGTAGGGCTTTCCTTCATAATTATGATTGGAAACAGGATGAAAGTGGCGATATATTAGCTAACATTATTGCAGGACCAGGAACAGTAGCTCAATGGATAAATCTACAATATTACGCTTCAACTGTAGCTCCTCATTATTATGGTAGTGGAAACAAAACAACCCAAACCGTAACAGCAGGTCTCGGTGTTATGCAAGGAAATGCAAGTGATTTGTTGCCAGGCTTACCTTGGCAATCCGTTATGCAGTCAGATAGTGAGACGTATCATTCACCACTTCGTTTACTAATTGTAATTCAAGCGCCTATTACATTTATAGAACGTTTGCTAAATAATAATTTCACATTTCGAGAAAAAGTTCAAAATGGGTGGGTTAGACTTGCAAGTGTTGATCCAGAGGGACGTTGGAAAAACTGGTAACAATTATGTAATGAATACTCAACTATTGTTACTAGTTTAAAAGTTCCATAAATACGATCATGAAGAAGGAGTGCTATATATGAATTCAAAGAATAAAAATGTTTTATTGTTAACAGACATTGAACACGGAATAGAGCCTATCATACAACAAGTAACTAACATTCAACGAGAAAATATGTTGACTATACACAGCTGCGATTCTGTAATTGTACATCCTTTTGGAGATATAATGAGGTCTATTATTATTGCTATTTATCAAGAAAATGTTGAAGAAATTTTTATTGTCGGAATAGAGGATAAAGAAACTGATGCAGTTAATCTACAAATTCAACGTGATTCCATAAAAAATAACAGGGAACTAGACTATCTCTTTGAAAATTGTATGCCTGAATTTTCAAGTGGTAGCCTTGATGAATGGCTAAGCGGAAAAGAAAATGTTAGTGAAAATATTGAGAAGAGTATAGACATGATTCGTCATCATCCATTAGTACCGTCGGATGTTAAAGTTTATGGTTTCAAGATTGATAAAACAGGTGGAAAAGAAACGGTTATTAAAATTCCTACTAATAAAATAGTTGAAAAAGTTAACTAATTTATTAAGGACAAATAAATTCTTATGTATGAATTGCTGTTGTATAATAAAATTTATTATGTTTTAAGAATCAGAAGGGGTAGCCATGCAAAATAAAATTATCGTTATGTTTCAAAAAGATTTTCGTTTATATGATAACCCAGCTCTATTTGAGGCTGCTCAGTCTGGTGAGGTCCTTCCAGTATATGTACAAGATGAAGGTTTTTCAATGGGGGAGGCATCAAAGTGGTGGTTACACCATGCAATAATAGATGTAAAGAAGCAACTTGAGGCATTTGGCTCTACTTTAATAATTCGTAAAGGAAATACGCAGGAAGAAATACTTTCTCTCATAGAGCAATTAAATATAACGGCTGTATATTGGAATATTTGTTATGATCCAGACAGATTACAATTTAATCAAAAAATGAAAATGATGTTAGAAGATAAAGGTATGATCTGTAAGGAATTTAATTCACATTTATTATTAGAACCGTGGATTATTAAAAAGAAAGATAATACTGAATATAAGGTGTTTACGCCTTTTTACAATGCATTTCAAAAGCAGGTAATATCTAAGCCTATTAGTAAAGTGCAGAGTATAAAAGGGGGAAGCTCTCTACCAGCAAGCTTATCTGTTTCAGAATTACACTTGCTGCCGACTATACCGTGGACATCTCATATTGAATCAATATGGGAGCCTACAGAAGAAGGGGCATACAATACATTTAAGAAATTTTGCTCTAGCAAATTAGACTCTTATAGTGAGGGAAGAGATTTTCCAAATCAAAATGCTCATTCGATGTTGGCACCGTATCTTTCATTTGGTCAAATATCAGTAAAGCTAATATATCATTACTTAATAAATAAAAGTACCGAAAAACAATGTAGTCTTTTTGAACAACAAGTGAATAGTTTTATACGTCAATTAATTTGGCGGGAGTTTTCTTATTATTTGCTATATCATTATCCATTTACAGTATATAAACCTCTTAATAAGAACTTTGAACATTTTCCGTGGGATAATGAAGAGACATTATTAAGAGTATGGCAGAAAGGTGAAACTGGTTATCCGTTTATTGATGCAGGAATGAGGGAACTGTGGCAAACAGGTTTTATGCATAATCGCGCAAGAATGGCTGTAGCCTCTTTTCTTGTAAAGCATTTGTTAATTCCGTGGCAAGAAGGGGCGAAATGGTTTATGGATACACTACTAGATGCTGATATTGCAAATAATACAATGGGGTGGCAATGGGTTGCTGGAAGTGGAGCAGATGCATCACCGTACTTTCGTATTTTTAACCCGATCACACAAGGAGAAAAGTTTGATAAAAATGGGGAGTATATAAGAAAATGGGTACCAGAATTAAGAGATATGCCTAATAAATATATACATAAACCTTGGGAAGCACCTGAGCATGTTTTAAAAGAGGCCAATATACAGCTTGGTCATACATATCCTTTGCCAGTTGTTGATCATAAGGCAGCACGGGAGAGAGCGCTTTGTGCATATAAAAGTATGAAAGAGTTCGTATAAGATAGATTAAACAATATGTATTTAAAATATAAATATTAGAAATTTATCCATTACAAGGACATACTAATCATATAAAGTTTCTAAAACCTTCTATTGAAAAGGAGAATGTTTATGAAAAAATCTAGTATTATAGTGTTCTTACTAACGTATGGTTTGTTTTATGTTTCTAGTATTTTATTTCCTATTGATCGTATGTGGTACGATGCGCTAGAAAAGCCGTCTTGGACACCTACTGGCATGATAATCGGAATGATTTGGGCTGTATTATATGGACTCATTGCATTATCAGTTGCAATTATTTACAACAAATATGGATTTAAGCCAAAAACATTTTGGTTTATATTCTTTTTAAATTACATATGTAATCAAGCATTCAGCTACTTTCAATTCAGTGAAAAAAATTTATTTTTAGCAACCGTAGATTGTTTACTAGTCGCTATTACTACGCTCCTTCTCATTTTATTTTCTTCCAATTTATCTAAAGTATCGACACGGTTGCTAATTCCATATTTTGTATGGTCTACATTTGCTACATATTTAGCTTGGACCATTTATAGTATAAATTAAAGACGTAAATAAAAACTTGAGCATAATAAAAATGCTCGAGTTTTTATGTGTATTAATGATAATCTAAAATATAGAATATATACATCTTAGGGAGGTCACCTTTGTGAAGAAATGGATAAAAATTACGCTGTACTCTTTACTAGGTATTTTAATTATAGGAAGTATTACTTTTTTAACTTGGTCTCAGTTTACATACAAACCAACGAAAGAGGCTATGTCGTTAGTGGATGATAAAAAAGATGAAGATCATATAGTTTTTGGAGAGAAAGATGCAAAAATAGGGGTTATTTTTTATCAAGGAGCTAAAGTAGAAGCCGAGGCTTATAGTTATTTAGGAGAAGCTCTTGCAAAAGATGGACATTTTGTAGTAATGCCTAAGTTACCATTAAATCTAGCGATACTTGGAATCAATGAAGTAGACAGTGTAATTGAACAGTATCCTGAAGTTCAAAAATGGTATGTTGCAGGGCATTCAATGGGCGGAGCTATGATTTCTAAGTATGCCTTTCAACATGAAGATAAGGTAGATGGGATTATTTTCTTAGGTTCTTATCCTGCAGATGATTTCTCTACGAAATCGATTCCGATGTTATCAATTTATGGGGAAGTAGATGCGTTAGCAACTGTAGAAAAAATAGAGAACAATAAAAAGTTAATGTCAAAGAATACAACTATGCACATGATAAAAGGCGGAAACCATGCTCATTTTGGCATGTACGGTGAGCAAAAGGGTGATAATGCGAGTTTAATTACGGCAAAAGCACAACGAGATGAAACAGTGAAAGTAATGGAAGAATGGCTATTAAAACAGTGATAATGAATGTAATAAATTGATCGAAAGAATTCTCCTTCCTCAAGATATCTTAATGGTAGGTTGGAGAGGTAATCAAGAGCCAGCTCAATAAGAGTAGGCTCTTTTATTTAATTTCTACCTCTAATTGCTTCCTTATTTTCTCCGGAATATCCTTTTCAGAAATAGCCTCGTACGAGTAAACATACCTACCTTTCACATGAATTCTCAAGTAAGTTTTTCTTATAAAATCATTAGGAGTATTCGTTCCTACTGTATACTCTTCTTCATTTCCAGATTCATCAATGCCTTTTAACGAGTACATAGCTCTACCGTTCGTATGATAATCGGGAACACCATATCCTTCCGCAACGGCATATACATTTTTCTCTTCAGCAAGTGGATTAAATCTATCCAAATCCCCGCGTAACATGAAAGGTAGTAAGTATATAAGGAGGCCTATTCCTATTATGCAAAGTATAAATTTCTTCATGATTGTTTCTCCTTTTGTTCATTTACATTCTTAGTATAGAAAAAACTTCTTATGAATTTAGAAGGGAATTTCTTAAGTTTTTCTTAAATAGGTTTTTAAAGGAGGGATAACATTGTATGGTTATTCTCTTGTGCAAATCGTGTTAGGAGCTTAGATTTGCAATGATAAATGTTTTTTCATTAGATAATTACTTTACCAATAATCGAGATGTTTGCGGATACATTTATTTTGGGGATACATAATTATATTTAGAGAATACCCAGTTACAGTATTTGAATTTTTAATAAGAAGGGATGCGAAGGAATGAACTCACAGAGACAAGGCTATGCAGGCTGGTGGCAAGGCGGACACGGTGGTTGGCAAGGCGGACACGGTGGTTGGCAAGGTGGACACGGTGGTTGGCAAGGTGGACACGGTGGTTGGCAAGGTGGACACGGTGGTTGGCCGGGTGGACACGGTGGTTGGCAAGGTGGACATGGTGGACACGGTGGACACGGTGGTTGGCAAAGTGGACATGGATATTAAAAAGATACTATAAAATCATTTTTTTATGCAAAGTTTGTATATTTAGTATCGTTGTATATTTTCATTTGTATAGTAAGGATATAGTGAAAACAGCAAAAAAATCCTGTGAAGTAAGGATTCTATCCATAAAATTAAAGCAGGGGAAATGTCAAAAGAACAAAAGACACCGCTTTTTATTATTCAAGGAGAAAGAGACTATCAAGTTCAATCGAAAATCGAAATCCCTCTTTGGAAAGAACAATTAAAAGAACGAGATAACATTGATTATCGACTATATCCAAAGTTAAATCCCTTATTTACAGAAGGTTATGGAGAAATAAGTAAACCGGATGAATATTATAATTCTGCTAATATCCCTGAGTATGTTATAAATGATATTGCTGCTTGGGTGCAAGGAAGATTGCAATTAAATTAGCAACCATATGTTTTAATAAAGACTTTCTTTCTGTAATCAAAATAGAAACATTGTTATTAGGTTATATGTTTTTTAAAAGCACTCTTTGAAAAGGAGTGTTTTTTTATTTTTCTTTTGATTTAATTAACGAAAAAAGTATCTTGTACTCCTTTTGTAACTTTTTCTAAATAGAATTTTTCTATAAAATAAGAGGCTTGCCTTCCAAACAAATCGTTATTTGTAACACTTTTATCAAAGCAAAGTTCTCATGACATCTCTTTGATATTCAAAAACATTAATAACCTATTGTGTAAAGTTTTTTGAAAATTTAGGTTTAACATCTTTAAAATAGGTGTATTACACATTACATAACAACTAAATAAAAAATCTAAAGGAGGAAAAATACCATGCATAAGAATGAAAGAAAACCGGTGGTTCATGAATATCAAAATGAACAGGAAGTAGTTATGAAAGTAAAAGAACTAGAATTGCAAGGGATTCGCCAAGATGACATTTATGTCTTAGCACATGAAAAACATCTAACAAAAAAGATTGCGGATGATACAAACACAAATACGATTGGAGTAAAAGAACAAGGATTGGGCACAAGTATTATCAACTTTTTCTCCAAAAAAGGGGACGAACTCCGAAATCAAATGGAGGAAATGGGGTTGTCGAAGGAGGAAGCTAACTTATATGAAGAAAAACTAGATCAAGGGAGAATTTTACTCCTAGTAACAGCTGAAACACCAACGGCGAGTGATAGGCAGTCGCAAAACTATCATTCTCTCTAATAGATTGCAACATCTGATAAATAGGTAAGGTAATTATTTTAGGTTGTAGCATTGAAGAAATTAAAAGTAGAGAAGGGTGAGAAAAATGAAACATACAATATTTAAATATGCTGTGATTGGGATTACAACCGGAGTCATGGTCTCCCTATTAAAAAAAGAAAATCGAAATGCTATACAAACAAAAGGAAAAAGCATAAAAGACAAACTACAAGAAGGAAACATAAAGGAAACATTAGAGAAGGTAACTGAGACAAGTAAACAATTCTCTGTAACTGCAGCTAATGTTGCAAAACAAACATTACCACAACTGCTTACAGCCACACCGGTTGTCATTTCTACTATTAAAGATTTAACAGAAAACGAAAATAACAAAAAGAAAAAAGATGAAAAGGATAACGAAATAAATGAAAATAGTAAGGACATAGACGGAGAAAAAACGAAAAATGAAAAGAAATATAGGAAAGAAGGGAAAGAACAGAGTGCTTAGATTTAATTCTAAAAAGAGAAAGTGAGGAAAAAAGTATGAAATCTCTGTATGCAATTGATGTAGGAATTGGTTTTACTAAGCGGGCATATCGACAGGATGTAGATTCTGAGGTGACGATTAAGAGTGAAGCTTCCACACTAGCCCCTGTACCTAATCATGCTGAAAGTGAAGATTTAACAAAGGTAAGTTTTATAGACTTAGACTTTGCATACTACATGGGAAATGAAGCACATCAATCTGACGCTTCATTTCTTCCTCCATTTGACGAAGAAATAGAAAATTATTATGAAAGCGAACGGTTTAAACAACAGATATTTGGTTGCATTGCAAAGGATTATAAAGAAAATGTCGTGTTACCTTTAGTTGTTACCGGGCTTCCCGTTACTTGTTTTGGTAGTCAGCATGAACAATTACAACGTGCACTAAAAAAAGAAACTTCCGTGCAAATTGATGGGAAATTTATTAATATTACAGTGGAAAATGCTTTGATTCTTCAGCAACCGGTCGCTTTACATGCCTATTTCTTAAAAGAGGGAATCATTCAGGAACGAGATCGCATCTTAATTATTGACGGTGGATTTCGTACATTAGAAATGACAGATATGAAACAGAATGTCATTTTAAATCATTATGAGACAGAACTAGGATGTAGCAAGCCTTTGAAAAATATTAAGAATATCGTGCAGAATCATGCGGGTGAAAGTAATCACTTGCATATTAACGACATGCCAAACATATTAGAAAAAGGATATGGAGGTCGAGAAGAAAATCCTCAGACAAGTCAGGTTGATACTTTGATTCAAAAAGAGTTGGATGCACACTTCCAAGACGTCATGCGTGTATTACAAGAACAATTTAAGTTAGAGCAGTATGATACTATTATTTGGACAGGAGGAATAGTAGATCTCCACAAAAAACGAATTGAAAAAATGCAAGGTGAAATTTCTTCTTTCCGTATGGTAGACGCTTCGAAAGAGGCTGCACTTCATGGATACTACATTATTGGAAGTCAAGTATTTGACGATATCACCAATCAATCTGTATATGAATCTAAATTATAATAACGACCGAAATAGAGTTCGTTGAATAGACGTGCCAAATTATGTAGCTTCTTTTCCATATATAATAAATTCTTTATAAGAAAAGATAAAAAGTGCTTGTATAGAGGAAATGTTTAAATTTGAGAATAAAAATAGCTAATATATAGGGGGTCTTCCTTTTAATAGAATAAGACCTCCTATGCCATTTATTTTGTAATTTAGTTGATCTAAAAACTTTTCCTCCAAGACATGAATACCTACATACAAATTTCATATTAAGAATATTATTCGATCAAACATAAAACTATTCAGAAAGGAAGAATAATATGGAATGCATAAAAATGCCAAAATGGAGTTGGTATCATGTGAAAACTAGTGAGCTTGAAAAACTTTCTTCTATAATCCCTCGTGATGTAACATCTTATTTCTCTCAATTTGTAAAGAAAATAAGTTCTCCTTGTGAAAATGGATTATATGTTTATACGTTATCACCAAGTCAAACTTGTGTATATGGTTCGTTTTTATATGATCAAGATAAAAAGGACGCCAAAATTCAAAAATTTCTTCATTATTTCGTAGCTCATGGAATACTGATAACGGTCCAAGAAAAAGAGGAAGAGGATTTCCAAAAATTAATACATACTTTCCCTATGGGTACAAAAAATTGTAATAGTTCCGCTGAAGGATTATGTGCTATCTTATCAATGTTTATATCTCACTATTTGCGAAAGGTTGACTATTTCGAAAACAATTTCAGAAATGTATTATGGGATTTTTATCATCATAATAACATAGCAGTTTTAGAAAAAATTTATCATATTCGTCATGAATTATTTATGAACACACATGTGTTTCGCTTAATACAAGAAGTGTTACAAGGCCTGGAGGAAGCGTGGTTAGAAAATATAACAAAAACTCTTTGTTATAAACAAACATACTTGAAATTAGAGCGTGGATTACAACTTGTTAAAGAGTACCAAGAAGAATTAGACACGATGATTCATTTACAAGAAGTTGTTTCTTCTCATCGTGGGAATGAAATTATGAAAGCTCTTACTGTATTAACTGCTGTAAGTACGCCTTTGACGGCCTTAGGAGCATTGTGGGGGATGAATTTTAAATATATGCCTGAACTAGAATGGAAATATAGCTATTTAATTGCTCTCTTATTTATTATTTTCACAACAGGAGGTATGTATATGTATATGCGATTCAAAGGATGGACAGGTGATTTATTACGAGTAAAGAAAAAGAAATCTTTTTTTAAATCCAATTAATCCTGTTTATAAAAAATATGATAGATATTAATCTAGATATATGGTTAGTAATATTTATTAATTGAGGTAGTATCATATCCCCATCAAGTTAAAGTTTTGATGTCCCCGCAATGATAAAAATGGTGAATATTTATATGAAAGATTAGAGCTCTCCTTCTTGTAGGAGAGCTCTAATCTTTGTTTAAAAACTATATCATATACATGGGCAGACTCATTATCTGAAATTTGTCCGGATTCAATTTAGAATACGACAAAAGAGAACTTGTGTTAGAAAACAAGCTCTCTTTAAAAGAAATAACGTAATTGAGATACTTATATAGTAACAATTGTTTTCTTCTAATTCCATATGTCTTATGTTGAGAAATAAATTATAAGTGGCTTGATAAAGCTAAAATGAATGATTGACATAATATTTTGACGATAATATAATGAATCTCGAATTCAAGATAACTTGTAAAGGATTGGTAATTATGAGGGTGATTAACGATGAGAGTCTATCTTTAAAGTTATTTGTTATATTATCAAAGGAATTACAGTCAATCACTAAACGTATTGAAAAGGATATAAAAATTTATGGACTTAATCCAACTGAATTTGCAGTGCTTGAGCTACTATACAGTAAAGCCGATCAGCCTATAAAAAAATTTGGGACAAAATATTACTTGCAAGTAGTAGTATCACGTATGTAGTGGATAGGTTGGAAAAGAAGAGGTGAAAACCATGTCCTAAAGACCGCCGTGTCACGTATGCGTCAATTACTTCAGAAGGTATTGAATTGGTGGATACTATTTTTCCTCAGCATAAAGAGGGGATTCGGCAAATATTTGGTAGTTTGGACTATATTGAGAAAAAATGATAATGAAACAGTTGAAAAAGTTAGGATATTACGCACAGAAATTGTAAGTTTGTAGAGGCTATTTCTGATTAGTAATATCCTAATTAAATATAAATTAAATAAATAGGAGGAAAAATTAATAAGTGGTAGTAAATGTATTATAATACAAAATGAATAAATCATATAATTTCAATTAGTACAGTAGGGAATAAAGTTGTTATGTTAACGTATACATATCGTCCTTTTCATTATAAATCTTTCATAAAGCGGAGAGTGGGTATCAAGAATGGAATTACGTCATTTAGAGTATTTTATTCAAGTTTGTAATAATAATAGTTTTACTAAAGCTGCGGAAGTTCTAGGTATTTCACAGCCGACTTTAAGCCAACAAATCCGTGTGTTAGAAGGTGAACTTGATACACCCTTGTTTCATCGAGTTGGAAGAGGTATCAAAATGACAGAAGCGGGTAAGCTGCTATTTGATAAAGGAAAATTTATCATGCAACAATTTGATGACGTTTATAATGAAATTTTTGAATTAAAGGGGGTAAAAAGAGGTGTAATTACTATAGGAGGTTTATTAGAGGATCTCACTTATTTAACACCTTATATTATGAAGTTTCAACAACATTATCCTAACATCGTAGTAAAAATTATAGAATCTGAAGTTGCTGTAAATCAAATCGTTGATAAAAATATTGATATAGGCATCACGCGTAGTGCTCAAATTCCAGACACATTAACAAGCACCCTTTTGTATAGCGAAGAGCTTGTCCTTGTCATTCCAAAAAATCATCCTTTGAATGAAACATCATTTGTTTCTTTTCGAGAATTAGTAGGACTGAGTAGAATAATGGTTTCATGTAGTTGTCGTGAATCTATTAAAATATATTGTGAGAGTTTAGGGTTATCTTTATCTGAAGCAAATATAGAAACAAAATCTTCTATTTCTCTATTGAGCCTTGTATACAATGGACATGGGGTTGCCATAATACCTCTTTCACTGGTTAACTTTGTTAATAATGATACTTTGAGCATAGTTCGTATTATTGACCCAACACCAAGTCAAGATATTAATCTTATTCACTTTGATGATAAATTTTTAAGTTTTGCAGCACGTATCTTTATGCAGAAGTTAAATAATCCTGAAAAAGTATTAGTATAATAAAAATAATAATGATTATAGTGTGAGAATTAAACATGATACATAATTCTTGGGAGAAGACCTAAATTACAGTCAAAGGGCAAGTAGATTTATATGTGTTGTGTAGTCACTTCAAAAGGGAATACCATGGACTTTTATTTAAGGGAAAAGGGCAGACTTTGCAAGGAGAGAAGGCTGTTAAAAACAAGTCAAGTTAATCAATTAACTCTTCGGTCTTATCGCATAGTAATAGATTCCATTAGGGATATATTGCTATTTCTTTTTACATATCCTTATTGCATAAAGAAAACCACCGGCATTATACCGGTGGTTTTGACTTAGAAAGCAAAGCAAGTACAACCAATACCCCATTTAGTTCCATCTTTTCCTATTACGGTATGAGTGTGTTGATGGAGAGGGTTACTGCAACTATGTAACTTGTGATCATGGGCATCGTGCGAAAGTATAGTGTGGGCTAGGTTAGCACCACCATAACCATAAACTCCCGTCGGTGACCAATCAGGTGATGCTGGCGGCAATTCAGGTGATAAACTTTTAAATTCATCATTTCCATAAACAACCTGCCCACCCATAATGGTGAGTAATGATTCAAGGTTCTTGATTTCTTCTTCTGGCACAGTAAAGTAGTCAGCAGACAATACAGCAATATCAGCAAACTGACCTACTGCAAGGGTTCCCTTTTTACCTTCATCACCAGAGAACCAAGCACTTCCTTTTGAATATAATTCCAGGGCTACTTTTCTATCAAGTTTATTTTTTTCATCGTATATCGAAAGACCACCAATGGTTTTTCCGGCAACCATCCAGTAAAGAGCGACCCAAGGGTTATAGCTGGAAACCCTGGTTGCATCACTACCAGCGCCAATAGGTATACCTAGGTCTAACATACGGTAAATCGGGGGAGTACGCTTTGCAGCTTCCTTTCCGTATAAATCAACAAAGTATTCACCTTGAAAAGCCATGCGGTCTTGGATGGCAATACCACCATTTAAAGCCTTAACACGTTCCATACTACGATCTGAGATTGTTTCTGCATGGTCAAACCACCATCGTAGACCATTAAAAGGAATTTCTTTGTTGACTTCCTCAAATACATTTAAGAATCGTGTGATTGACTCGTCATAAGTTGCATGTAAACGGAATGGCCAACGGTTTTCTACCAATAGAGAAATTACTTTCTTTAAGTCAGCTTCCATCATCGTAGCTAGTTCGGGCTGTGGCATTTGAAATTTTTCAAAATCTGCTGCCGAGAATACTAACATTTCTCCGGCACCATTCATTTTATACTTATCATTTCCTTGACCTGGAGAAACAATTTTTGCCCATGAAGCAAAGTCTTCATATTCATGATTTGGATTTTGTGTAAATAGATTATAAGCAATACGCAAAGTTAATTGTTCCTTCTCAGCTAAATGTTCAACAACTTTGTAGTCATCAGGATAATTTTGGAAACCACCACCTGCGTCAATGGCACTTGTAATACCTAATCTATTTAATTCGCGCATAAAATGGCGAGTTGAGTTAATCTGGTCGTCAAAATTAAGTATTGGAGCTTTACCCAAACTTGAATAAAGAATAGAAGCGTTAGGATTGGCAATTAAAAGGCCCGTTGGATTACCTCGTTTATCCCGCTCAATTAAACAACCTGGAGGGTCTGGGGTATCTTTTGTGTATCCCAGTGCACGTAGCCCTGCACGATTTACAAGTGCTCTATCGTAAAGATGTAGCACAAAGACAGGTGTGTCTTCAGAAACAGCATTAATCTCTTCCAAAGTTGGCATCCGTCTCTCTTTAAATTGAAATTCAGACCAACCTCCAACTACTCTTACCCACTGAGGAGCAGGTGTACGCCTTGCCTGTTCTTTGAGCATTTCGAGAGCAATGGTAATTGAAGGCACACCTTCCCATCGTAATTCCATATTATAATGAAGACCGCCACGAATAACGTGTATATGAGAGTCATTCAGGCCTGGAATAGCTCTCTTTCTTTTAAGGTCTATTTTTTTTGTTTTTTCTGTGGCACTATCAAGAAGCTCATCTCCACCTACTGCAGTTATTAAACCATCAGTTATGGCGATAGCAGATACCTCAGGTTGAGAGGGATCAAGGGTAGTAATTTTTCCGTTATATAAGATCATATCCGGTAAATTCATATTTACACCTCGTCTACTTCCTATTTTTTTGTAACCATGGATGAAATAATTTACCGAAAATCGGCATAACTACCCATGATAGCAAGGACACTATACATACAGAAACAAAAAAAGCGGACATAATAGGATTCATATGTTTTATAATAGGTCCTATCAATTTAGGAACTAACATGCTAAGAGGCCATACACCCAGAAGGGTAACAATAGACATTTTCCATTTTGGCGGTGGAACTGGCGTTTTCGGAGTAACAAACCAATAAGCCAAACTGCTTTCAGTTTTGTAATTTGGATTAGTAGCTTGAAATTGCTCTGCCGTTTTTAACAAATCTCGGCGAACATCTGATTCTTGCCAAGCACGTAGATGCTCATACGTATCAAAACGAAAAATAACAGTATACTCTCTGAATTCGTTATTTGGGACTATTAGGTTTACGCCTAAATGCCCTGGGAATTTAGTAGCGGCAGCTTCGATTTCATGTCTCCATGTTTCAAACTGCTTTTCTTTACCTTGTTGAATTTCCCATGTAACAATCGTTGTTACTGGATCAGCAGTATCCATCGTGTTCCCTGTATAAGTCTCTTCGACAGCTACTCCTTCTTGTTTCATATTTTCCTGCTTGGAAGCGCGCCATGCACCATGGTATATGCGTATTCTACACCTTGACCATAAGCGCCAGTGTGTTCCTTTACAATCTCCATTACAGCATCATAAGTGTCTTTGTGTGCCCAGTCACGTTGGTATTCAAGTAAAACTTGAATTGCTGTTACTGGAATTGCACCAGCTTGTTCTACACGACGCATAGCAGCGTTATGTGCTGTCAAACTAGTACCACCTGAAGCATCATCAACTGCATACACCTCATAGCCAGCTTTAATTGCTTCAAGCACAGGGAATGCAAGGCAAACTTCAGTCCAAAGTGCTGCAAATATTAATTTCTTTCTACCGGTTGCTTTAACCGCTTCAACAAATTTTTGATCTTCCCAAGAGTTCATTGAACTGCGTTCTATAATTTCATGGTTTGGGAATATGTCAAGAATTTGTGGCCAAAAATAACCAGAAAAGCTGCGTGTCTCAACTGTAGTAAGAATAGTAGGTACGTTAAAAGTTTTTGCTGATTTAGCAAGCAGCATAACGTTATTAATCAATGTTTGTCTATCAATACTTGCAACTCCAAAAGTCATTTGAGGTTGAAAATCAATCAAAATTAAGGCACTGTTCTCCGGATTTAACAATTCTAAATTACTCATAATAAAACGCTCCTTTTTTAATTGTTTAAAATTGTTTTTTTGAAAGTAATTTGTTTTTTGTTAATTGAAGTTGTAATCATAAAAATAAAAGCTCTGCTATACTTTTTAATTATAAATGTAGTGCTGATTTAATCAGCACTACATTTATACTATCTACTTTAAAAAAAGTGATTTAAAGCTATTTCTTTGGAATACATTTATACATTTTGTTTACTGAGATCTCGTTGAGCTCCTAAATAGCTTCCAATTATATTTTGATAACCTGGAAGATTACTAGCAAGTAAATTGCCAAAACCTTCAACATCGTTTCGCCAATCGCGTTGTAATTCGCAAGCTACGCTAAACCAGTTCATAAGTTGTACGCCATTATGTGCCATACGCGTATTGGCAGCATCTGCAACTTGTTTGCTGAAAGTTCCTGAAGCATCAGTAACAGCAAATACTTCATATCCAGCTTTTATAGCGGAAAGTGCCGGGAAAGCAACACAAACGTCCGTAACTACGCCCGCGATGATAAGTTGTTTTTTTCCAGTTTCTTCGATTGCTTTTACAAAATCATCATTATCCCATGCGTTAATTTGTCCAGGTCGAGCTATTTTTTGTGCGTGAGGAAAGAGATCAACCAATTCTTGCATTAAAGGTCCGTTAGGTCCGTTTTCAAAGCTAGTTGTTAAAATAACTGGTAAATCAAAAAACTTAGCAGTGTGAGCAAGAGCTAAAACATTGTTCTTAAATTCATCAACACCATAGTCACGTACTAGTCCGGACATAAGACCAGTTTGATGATCTACTAAAAGCACGACAGCATCATCTTTGTTAATACGAGAATAGAGATCAGTCATTATGTATTCCTCCTAAAAATTAAGTAATCGAAGAAAGTTTAAACAGTAGAATATTATCCTAAATTTCTTCGTTTGTTACGATTAGTTTTTAAATAAACTGACCGTTAATATGAGTGATAGCAGCATTCACGGAACATGAAGTGCTATACAAATTTATAGTATTTGAAAACGAATTGGTTAATCAATTCTAAATTATCTATAATTTGTATAGGTCGTAACTATAGTTGTTTTTCACTATAAAATAGATTGATTTTACCTATACATTCTATAGATAGAACGATATTGATAGTCACCTATTTTTGTTATTAGAATTGAATATGAGGAATGTTTAGCAAATACTTCGTGATGGAAAAGGTATAAGATGGGGAATTGTTCCATAACCAGAAAATGAATTCATCAGAACAATAGAGTTTCAAGCTTAGTGTTCACAATATAAATGTGTATAAATAGGTTATGAGATTCATCCGAATTATTGAAGAAAAGGATACATATTAAAGGAGGTAGGACAATGGCAAAAATTACTGTAGGAACCGAAAATCAAGCGCCAATTGAGATATATTATGAGGATTATGGTATAGGAAAACCAGTTGTACTAATTCATGGTTGGCCGTTAAGTGGTCGATCTTGGGAATACCAAGTTCCCGCTCTTGTTGAGGCTGGATACAGAGTTATAACATATGATCGTCGAGGCTTTGGAAAATCATCTCAGCCGTGGGAAGGGTATGAATATGATACCTTTACTTCTGATTTACATCAACTATTAGAACAGTTAGAGCTTCAAAATGTCACACTTGTTGGTTTTTCTATGGGTGGAGGCGAGGTAGCCCGATATATTGGAAAATATGGAACCAATAGAGTAGAGAAGGCTGTATTTGCAGGAGCTGTACCACCATACCTTTACAAGTCAGCAGATCATCCTGAGGGTGTATTAGATGATGTAGCAATTCAAGGATTTGAAAATGGAGTAAAAAGTGATCGCCTAGCATTCCTTGATGAGTTTACGAAAGGATTTTTTGCTGCTGGAGATCGAACTGACTTAGTTAGTGAACCATTTCGACTTTACAATAGGGATATCGCTGCGGGTGCATCACCTAAAGGAACACTAGATTGTATCGCTGCTTTCAGCAAAACAGACTTCAGAGGCGATTTAGCCAAGATTAATATACCTACCCTTGTTATTCATGGTGATTCAGATGCAACTGTACCATTTGAATATAGTGGGAAATTAACACATGAAGCAATTCCTAATTCTAAAGTAGCGTTAATAAAGGGTGGTCCACATGGGCTAAATGCAACGCATGCCAAAGAATTTAATGAAGCACTCCTATTATTTTTAAAGGACTGATTACAACTATATAATTGTTAATTGATACATTATAAATAAGTTGCAATTCTATCATATTTTTTCTAATAAATGGAAATACCTAAAGGTGAATAATTTTGAGGAGGTTTTCAATTATGGCAGAAAACCAGGACAAGAATTCTCTAGAGGAACAAGACGTGAAACGTGAGACATTGACAACACGACAGGGGCACCCTGTGAAGGATAATCAAAACATCAGAACAATTGGGAATCGTGGTCCAGCAACACTTGAAAATTATCATTTCATCGAAAAAATTTCTCATTTTGATCGAGAAGAGGTTCCGGAACGTGTAGTACATGCGCGAGGAGCTGGAGCATTTGGGTATTTTGAAACCTATGGAAAAGTTGGAGATGAGCCGGCGGAAAAATATACTCGTGCGAAAGTATTTTCAGGGGCTGGTAAAAAAACACCGTTAATGGTTCGTTTTTCTACAGTAGCTGGAGCTAAGGACTCACCAGAAACAGCAAGGGATCCACGAGGTTTTGCAGTGAAAATGTATACGGAAGATGGTAACTGGGATTTAGTAGGGAATAATTTGAAGATTTTCTTTATTCGTGATGCGATGAAGTTCCCAGATATGATTCACGCATTTAAGGTTGATCCAGTTTCAAATGTGTCGAATCCTCAGCGGATGTTTGACTTTGTTTCTCGTACCCCAGAGGCAACGCATATGATTACATTTTTATTTTCTCCATGGGGTATTCCAGCAACATATCGCCATATGCAGGGATCTGGTGTAAACACTTATAAATGGGTAAATGAAAAAGGCGAAGCTGTATTGGTGAAATATCACTGGGAGCCGAAGCAGGGAATTCGAAATTTAACACAAGAAGATGCAAACAGTATTCAAGCAATGAATGTTAGTCATGCAACACAAGATTTATATGAAGCAATTGAGTGCAAAGATTATCCAGAGTGGGAGCTATTTGTACAAATTATGGAGGATGGTTATCATCCAGAACTCGATTTTGATCCTCTTGATGATACGAAGCTTTGGCCAGAGGAGCAGTTCCCGTGGTTACCAGTAGGACGTATGGTTCTTGATCGTAATCCAGTTGATTACCATTCAGAGATTGAACAAGCTGCTTTTGGTACAGGAGTACTTGTTGATGGCATGGACTTCTCAGACGATAAAATGCTACAAGGTCGTACTTTCTCTTATTCAGATACTCAACGTTATCGCGTTGGTGCAAACTATCTGCAATTACCTGTAAATGCACCTAAAGCACCTGTTCGTACAAATCAACATCGTGGTCAAATGGATATGCGTAATCCGAAAGAGTCTGGAGAAAATCCGCATATTAACTATGAGCCATCTATGCTGGGTGGTTATAAAGATGCAAAACAAGAAAAGCATCACCCACACCAACCAACTTACAATGCGGCTGCTATGAGTGCACCAATCGATCGTCCTAATAATTATGGTCAAGCAGGTCACACATATCGTAGTTTTGAGGAGTGGGAACGAAATGAATTGGTTAAAAATCTATCTGAAGCACTTGCAGTATGTGACAAAAGAATTCAGAATGCGATGATTGAACACTTCACGCAAGCTGATGAGGATTATGGCCGTCGTGTCAAAGAAGGTATTGAAAAGAAAATGAAAGAAGCTAAAACGGAAGCCAAACTTCCAGGCCGCGAAGTAAGTAAATCAAAATATGGCCAAGGTTCATTAGCTGCAAACGAAGCAACAAAAGATGCAGTAAAGAAAAGCAATGAATCAGATCCTTATTAATTAGACGTAAGCACAATAGAAGATACTTAGGGGTGCCGTAAAAATGGTTAGGTAGCCTTTCATACGATTAGTAAAGTAGTTTTGTTTAAAAATATGAGAGGTACTAAATATCATAAGATAGTTGATAAACAAGTAAAAAATAAAGCTTTATAAAAGATGCTCTTGGATAAATCCAGGAGCATCTTTTTAAATGCGGCATAGTGCACCACTGTAATCAATTTAAAGAATCGAAATCTTCTTAACAGCTAAAATGTATGGATTAGAGTTTTTTTAGGTCTCTTAGGTGGATTACTATATTACTATCAAGATAATATTTTGAATAATCCTCAAAACAAAGAAATGCACATTTTCTTATTTTGGGTAGTGAAGTTTCTTAAGTTGATTTGGGGCCTTTATATCCTAAGTAAAAAGTGTAGGCTACGGCCTACAAATATTCATCTCCCACTTAAAATTGTCGTTTTACACCTTCACATTTTTGAGGAAGAAATGTCTTGTCAGAAAACAATAAAATCTTATTGATTTTTATAATTGTTAGAATTTTTATAGAAATAATTCTCTTAATATATTAAAATAACATTGTATTATGTCAGATTTTAATTAGGGGAGAGAAATTTTATGTTGAAAAAAATCATTCCAGTTGCTTTAGCATTAAGTACAGTTACTTTTACTAGTGTATTCGCTGTGCCTTCAGCCCAAGCAAGTACAGAACAAAACCGCTACATAGATGTACAAATGCTCGGTATTAACGATTTTCATGGGCAACTAGACACTGTAAAAAAAATTAACAATAAAGATGCAGGGGGAATTGAGTACTTAGGGGCTTATTTACGTGATCGTGAAAAACAAAATCCGAATACATTAAAGGTACATGCTGGCGATGTTGTTGGAGCAAGTACTCCTGTTTCAGCATTATTACAAGACGAACCTACGATTGAATTTCTAAATGATTTGAAATTCGATGTTGGAACTATAGGAAATCATGAATTTGATGAAGGTGTTGCGGAAATGAACCGCCTTATTTATGGTGGATACCATGAGAAAACAGGGAATTTTAAAGGAGCAAAATTCCCATATGTTGCCGCAAATTTCTATAATAAATCCACGGGTCGTTTATTTTTACCACCATTCACTATAAAAAAGGTACAAGGAGTTCCTGTTGGATTTATCGGAGTCGTAACAACGGATGTTCCTAACCTTGTTATGCCTACTATGCTAAAGAATGTAGAAATTACAGATGAAGTTGAAGCTATTAACAAATCCGTAAAGCAATTAAAAAAACTAGGCGTTAAATCTATCGTTGTTCTTGCGCATAACGGAGGTACAACAGATGGGAACGGCGTAACAAATGGTGATATCGTCCGATTAGCAAATCAGACTGATCAAGAAGTCGATGTTATTTTTGGTGGGCATAGCCACACCTATGTAAATGGAACTGTCAATAATAAACTTGTCGTACAAGCAAATTCTTATGGTATGGCTTTTGCTGATGTTGATGTAAAGATTGATCGTAAAACACAAGATATTGTTGAGAAAAAAGCAGAAATTGTTACAACTTACCATGAAGGCATGGAGCCTGATAAAAAAATAAAGAAGAAGATGGAGAAATATCAAGCAAAAATCGCACCTCTTGTCAATGAAGTTGTAGGTAAGTCTATTGCGCCACTAGATCGCAAACTCAATATGGCTGGTGAATCTACTCTTGGAAATTTAGTTACTGATGCCCAGCGTACAACAATGCAATCCCAAATTGCACTTATGAATCCTGGTGGTATTCGTAATGACTTAGATGCTGGTGATATTACATGGGGAGAGATATATGGTATTCAACCATTCGGAAATCAATTAATAAAAGTAAATTTAACAGGTCAAGACATTCGTGATATTTTAAACCAACAATGGCAAAAAGACATAACAAGAATGCTTCAAATTTCAGGAATCCAATACACTTGGGATGCAAACAAACCTAATGGAGAAAAAGTAACAAGTATTCGCTTAACAAATGGAGAAGAAATTATTCCTTCTAAAACTTACAGCGTCGTTGCGAACGCATTTCTAGCTTCAGGTGGAGATGGATTTGTATCCTTTAAAAACGGTAAAGATGCTGAAACAGGACCAACTGATTTTGAAGCATTAGTAGATTATATAAAAAAATCAAAAGAACCAATTCAGTCTATTATTGATGGAAGAATTCAAAAAATAAATTAGTTTTTTATTAATCTCAAAAAAAAAATAGATTACCTATACTTTTTAGTGTACAGGTAATCTATTTTTTGTGGGTTTGAAATAAAGTATTACTGTGGCCAATTAATAGTGGCGGTGAATTTGGCCCCTATGGAACATTAAAATCAGATGATCCAAACTGTTAAAACTACATCTTTGGACAAGTTAAAAAAGATCAATTTTTTATTGATTTACGTAAGGCAAAGGGAGTGACAAAAACTTGGTTAAGCGAACAACATCCAATTTTCGCTGGGATAACTACCGAAGGGCCTGATATACCAAAAACTGTTGATATATCATTAGGTAAATCATTTGATATACTTGTTCAAATTCAAAAAGTGAGTCCATCTCAACTTTTTGCTGTGTAACAGTTTGTATTACGAAGCTATTAACAATGGAAAAAAGGAGAATGTAACTAGTTATGCAGATGAATCTTGGCACATGCGCTATGTAGGAGCAGCATTTGCAAAATTAGAAATTGAACTAGTTGTAACTATAGTCTTAGATAATACGAAAGACATAGTGGGTTAGGTTAAGTTGATTTTTCTTTAATCTGTAATAACAGTTATAAATTAATTTTAATTATCTTATGAAATAGGAAAAATCATTATAAGTTATAATTATTACTTGTTTTTTTGCTTTACTTGTTCTTTTAATTCATCAAGGGTCTTACCGCTAATATTATCAGTAATAGTTTCATGTATTTCATTTTTTAATACAATTGTCTTTCCTGCAAGTTGTGCTTTGGAAGACATTTTACTTTCATTAATAGTTTCTATGTTTGTCTGAAGATCTGCTTTGTTATTTTCATCAAAGGTAATTGCGAATGGTTCAATTGCTCCGTAGTAGTTACCAAATAATTGATCTTTCTTCAAAAACATCATATATTTTTTATTAACTTTAGGTTCGATATATAAAGGATCCTTATTTTGCACCTCTTTAGTAGTTACTTTAGTAGCTTTTTTTGTAACTGTGCCATCTGGTGCAACAACTGCATTAGAATCTTCAAGTTTTACAGTTTCAGCGAAACGATGATTGATTTTTATTTGTTTATTTTCAGTCACACCTTTAATTGTTTCGGAAATGTTGAAATTATATAGATGTCCTTCAACATAATTTTCTTTGTCTTCTTCCAATGGATTACTTGGATTACGTGCCATATTCCATTTAGAGTCAAGACCTTCATATTCACCGATTACAACTAGATCTGCTTCATTAATCATTTGATTTAAGTCACTTGTAGCAGGGAAATCCTTACTGAGAATAACAGTTTCAGTATTATTATCTTCACCAGCAACAGGGGAGAAGTGACTATTAAAAACTGAATATCCTCCAAAACCAATTACTGTAGCCAAAGGTATTGCAATTATTATAGTTTTTGTTTTTTTACTTAACATTAAGAAATCATCTCCTTTTTCTGTTAATAGATTGCATTTACGCCATTTTTATCGTCAGTTTGAGGGACATGCATAGTAGTACGATTACGATTGCTGTTCATAATTGAAGTACCACTGTTGTGACCTATTCCTATTGCATGACCAAACTCATGGACTCCTGTACTTTTAGCAACATTTGATTTTGTAATATTTGTATTACCTGCGTTAATATCACCAGCAAATTTCGTTACTTTTTTAGTGGATGTATTATAAGATGTCTTCATTCTTCCATAATAAGTAGAGGAACTTTCAAACCAAGAGTTTAATGTGTTCACAGAAGAAGTAGAAACTGTAAAATTAATACGAGAAGCAGTGTACCAGGCTGAATCGGCAGCTTGCCAACCAGATTTGATGATACTTGAACCATCGTCTAATCTGTCTCCCCATTTATATGTAGCTGATTTTGAAGGTAGCTTCCATCCTTCTTTTACATAAGCTTCTGAAACGCCAACGCTTGAAAAAACAAACACAGTACCTAATAAAAATGCAGTAATCCCTTTTTTAAAATTCATATTATCCCTCCAAAGATTATTTTTAACAAGAGAATTATAGCACCATTCTCTTCTTTTGGATTAATATTTCATTAACATTTAGAATATTTTGTATTGAGAAAATATAATTCAGGGAGACTTTATTATAATGTATAAATATAAAGCAATGAAATGGTGTCTATGTTTATTCATATTTACTTTTTTAATTATTATTGGTAAAACAATTTGGTCCAGTATAGATGTGGCAGGAGTGTCTAGCGTGTCATCGAATTCTGAAACTATAGTATTAAATAAGACATTCAAAACTACAAATCATTTAAGCGAAATGGTTGAAGAAGCAGACGTAATTGTACTAGGTGAATATGACGGCTTATACTCTAAATGGAATATGGAAAACAGTTCATCACATGAGATTCAAAGTGAAGATGTTGAAGGCCATTTGTTTAGTTTTCATGTCAAAGAAATCTTAAAAGGGGACTATGTAAAGAATGAAATCTTAATAAATCATAGATATTCAGAAAATCTCGTATTAGAGGAAAGTAATGAAATCATTGATAAAAATGGAATCATTCTGAAAGGTGCTACGAAAGTGTTTACTAAAAAAGTAGAAAATAAAGATCCATTGTATATAAAACCAAAATCCGAGGAGACATATATAGTTTTTTTAAAAGAAAATAATAAACTTGGACATTTTTATCCAGCTTTAGAACCTTTTATGATTGAATTTGATTTAAGAAATATTGCACACCTAAAGAGCAATCTAATAAATTGGGATAAAAATAAATATAAATTTGAAACAAAGGTTAAGGATAAAACTTTTTATATTGAAAATGAAATAGATTCAACCATCAAAGATAATATTAGTGGAAAAAAATTGAGGGACATTAAGGATTTTGTGAAGAGGACTTCAAAAATAAAATAACATTGTAATAAGTTATATTTCTATTATTAATTGAAAGTTATTACCCTATAAATTCAGTCATTTATTATATAACTGAGTACATAAAAAATGAACTGAAATCTAATAAATAACGTAAAAGCTAAAAAATTTTCGCTTTGAGAACATCTCAAAATATTAAATTGATGGTAACTTTGTTGTATCTCTTTAAACATACCTATATTAAAACCCAAATTTCTCAATTTAATGCTGAGATATTTGGGTTTTTTTAAAGTAATCAATTTTTTAAAAAATTTTTAGAAATTTAAAGATAAAGTATTGTATACATGTAAGTATGATTAAAAATGAAAAGTTGTAAATACTAAATTTAATTAAATATGCCTTACTCTCTTTACCATTGGCCTGAGTGAATAGTTTATAGGAAATTACACTGGCTAAAGATGCGATAATTGTTCCAAGCCCTCCAATATTTACTCCTAGTAATAAAGCTTTCCAATCAGAAGTAAAGTTTGATAGAAGAATTGAAGTAGGAAAATTGCTAATCAATTGACTCAAGAATATGGAACTAAAGAAGACTGAAGTATCTCCTCTTAAATTAGCGCGAGCAAATGTCTCCAGCGCATCGGAATGGGAAATGTTTCCGATAAAAATAAAAAAACAGACAAAGGTTATTAGAAGAAAGTAATCGATCTTAAATAGTAAGTTTCTATCTAACGTAAATGCTGCCATCAATGTAACTATTAGCGCAATGTAATAATTAATGACACCAAAAATAGATGCAATGATAGTGATAAGTATCAAAATCCAGATGGTAGCTTTTTTTCGATTCTTCACGGTAATAACAGGTAGTTCTATTTTCAAATCTGTTTTTTGAAGTTTTTGAGTAAATATAAATAACAAACTGATTCCAAGTACAGCTAAAAGCAGGATTGAACCTAAAAATGGGATGAGCTTAATTCCATAGTAAGAATATAAGTATAAATTTTGTGGGTTTCCCATAGGCATCAAGCTACTGCCGATGTTTGCCGCAATTGTTTGCAGGATGATTGTATCCATCATGTTCATTTGTGTTTTTTTACTAATGACAAGTGTTATTGGCACAAAAGTGAGGAGAGCGACATCATTTGTTACAAACATGGAGCAAATAAAGCATAACAAAATTAGAATAATAGATATTGATCTGCTGTTATTGCATTTATTTAAAATGGCAACGGCAAGTTTGTCTAATATCTTTAGCTGTTCAAAGGCCTTAATGGCCACCATTAGATTAAATAAGCTAATTAACACTTCAAAGTTAATATATTCGATCCTTGGCGAATATATGAAGCAGCTTACAATTGCTAGTATCAGTGAAATGGTAAGTACTATATCCTTTTTTAAAAATCCGAATTTCATAAGGAGTCTTTTTTTATTTTGAACGAATACTATTTCTTTCACAATACACCACCTGTAATCTATGTTAGTAGAATGAAACGCAAGGGAAATATACATTTAATAATAGATATTCAACAAATCTTCTTATATTGCAATAAAATTAATAGCTTTTCTTATCAATTGGTTGTGCTAACATTTGAAACTTAAATGGAATAATATTAATAACGTTTTCAAAAAATAATAATATGAGTAGTTTTTTATTTGTGGAGCTGTCAAAAATCATATTTTTGGTTAACTCGATATTGCTAGAAAAGAGGATGTCATAAGGTCCTAAATAAGAGTTTTGTAATGTTTCCTCCCTTCAACAAAATCCTTTTTTGCTTAGTGTCTTTAATATTGTAAATATGTGCAATATAGACGAATCCCACTAGGGGATTAATTGAGAAAACAAATGTTTTTTGTATGATACCATAAATAAATTAAATGTTTTATTTTTAAAATATTCTTATAATATCCTATCGATTCTTGATTTCAAATACTTTATATGAAGTTCTAAAAGAGAAAAAGTATGCATGTTTTTATGAAGAAAATAGAGGCTTGTCAAAGGTTAGGTAGAACGAAATCCGCGACGTTTGGATACTGTATAAAATTCACAAAATCTCAGTGTTTTTTAGATGAAAAAACCTTAAAATATTTTTTGTTTTTATAAAAATCTGTACTTTTTCGTAACATTCTGTACTTTTAATTATAAATTAAAGACAAGGTTCTCTTAGTTGAAGATTGAAAGCGCTTAATAGATTTTTCGTGAAGTTTTTACCTAGCCTATTTTTGAGATTAGTAGTGAGAAAGGAGATATTTCCATGTTCTTGAGAAAATTAACAAAAAACCAGTTAATCACTATTGATTATTATGATTTAAATGTAAATCACCGGTAAACGAAACAAACATAATAGTACAACAACATTAGTGGATAAGAATATTAGTTTTACAGAAGGGGATAGAGCACCGTGTGTATAAACGTTAAGTTTTTCAAAATTCCAGTTTTACAGTTACATGTTGTGACGGTTGCTTAAACAGGCCAATCCTATTAATATAGAAAATTTTTATCCTTGTTGTATTTGAATATGAATGAGGTATTTATGCCAGGGAATATAGGTGATTTTATATAGATTATGATAGATAAATTTGGGGTATGGAGTGATAATATGGAAAGGTTTTTTGTAGATTTAGTCGGATCAACGAATGATTTTTTATGGTCTAAATTGTTAATTATTATGCTTGTTATTTGCGGAATTTATTTTACATTTAAATTGAATTTTGTACAGTTTCGAATGTTAAAAGAGATGGTCCGTGTATTAATGGAGGGGAAAAGTGGTTCTAAAGATCAAATCTCTCCTTTTCAAGCGTTTTGTATTGGTATGGCAGCTCGCGTTGGAACAGGGAATATTACAGGAATTGCGATTGCGATTGCATTAGGAGGTCCTGGAGCTGTATTTTGGATGTGGATTATTTCTATTATTAGCTCGGCATCCAGTTTTGTTGAAAGTACATTAGCACAGATATATAAAGTAAAAGATAAAACTGGCTTCCGCGGTGGTCCATCCTATTATATGGAAAAAGGATTGAATAAACGTTGGATGGGAGTATTATTCTCTATTTTAATCACAATTACTTTTGGTCTTGTATTCAATTCAGTACAATCAAATACAGTTACAATTGCTTTTCAAAACTCATTTGGTACAGATCGTCTAACAGTCGGGATAATCATGGCCATTGCTTTCGCTGCGATTATCTTTGGTGGTGTACAACGTATTGCAAAAATGGCTGAATACAAAGTGGTATTTTTAGCGGTATTATACATTGGAGTTGCATTATTTGTTGTAGTTACCAACATATCAAAAATGCCGGAAGTTCTTTCTCTTATTGTTCAAAACGCATTTGGTTTTAAACAAATAGCAGGAGGTTCAATTGGTGCAGCACTTATGAATGGAGTTAAACGTGGTTTATTTTCAAATGAAGCTGGTATGGGAAGTGCACCAAACGTTGCTGCAACAGCAACAACAAGTCATCCGGTGAAACAAGGACTGATTCAAGCATTTGGTGTATTAACGGATACACTGATCATTTGTACTAGCACTGCCTTTATTATTTTGCTTTCTGATGCATATAAACAACCGGGGTTAAATGGTATTGCACTTACACAAGCAGCATTAAGTGAACACATCGGTTCTTGGGCATCGGGTTGTCTTGCTATCTTTGTTTTTTTATTTGGATTTGGTGCGTTAATTGGCAACTATTATTATGGTGAAACAAATATTCGCTTCTTACATACAAGTAAAGTGTGGTTAATGATATACAGAATAAGTGTGTTGGCTATGATTGTATTTGGTTCTGTTGCAAAGATTCAAATTGTATGGGATTTAGCGGACTTATTTATGGGCTTTATGGTTATTATTAATTTAATTGCTATTACCTTACTTTCAAAAGTAGCATTTGCGGCGTTACTAGATTATATAAACCAGAAAAAAGCTGGTAAAGATCCTGTTTTTTATAAAGAAAACATTAAAGGGCTTGAAAATGTTGAATGTTGGGATAGTTATGAGGAAACTTCAAAAAAGAAAAGTGTGTAATAAGAAAGATATTCAGACTGCAATATGTCTGAATATCTTTCTTGGTTCTAGTGCAAATATTATTGATGATATTAAAGAAAAAATTATTCTATATAAAGTTAATAGTACGGGGGAATATTGTTAAATGATAAAGGATTCTATCGTTCAAATTGAGGGTCAAGAAAAAGTTTGCTTAGATCAATGGGTAGCTCATTATCGAACGTATGCAGCTAAGGGACGAAGCGCCAGTTATATTCCCGCTCTGGGAGAAATAAATGTATCGCAGTTAGGTATTTGTATAGTAAAGCCAGATGGAACAATGATAAAGTCAGGAGATTGGGAGGTACCTTTCACATTACAAAGTATATCAAAAGTAATCGGATTTATAGCCGTTTGTTTAAGTCGCGGTATTTCTTATGTATTAGAACGAGTTGACGTAGAGCCAACTGGAGATGCCTTCAATTCGATTATTCGTTTAGAGATACATAAACCAGGAAAACCTTTTAATCCTATGATTAATGCTGGAGCGATTACGATAACTTCACTTTTGCCAGGGATATCGGTGCAAGAAAAATTAGAATCTCTATACGTATTAATTGAAAAAATGATAGAGAAGCGTCCTGCTATTAATGAAATAGTATTTCAATCAGAATGGGAAACGGCTCATCGTAATAGAGCTTTAGCATACTATTTAAAGGAGAATGGTTTTCTAGAATCAGATGTGGAGGAGACACTAGAGGTTTACCTAAAACAATGTTCGATTGAAATAAATACAGAAGATATTGCCTTAATAGGGCTTATACTAGCACATGATGGATATCATCCTATTCGCAAAGAACAAGTGCTCCCTAAAGAAGTAGCTAGGTTAACAAAAGCTTTAATGCTTACTTGTGGAATGTACAATGCTTCTGGAAAATTTGCTGCTTTCATTGGATTACCAGCTAAGAGTGGGGTATCCGGCGGAATTATGACACTTGTTCCCTCAAAGTCTAGGAAGGATTTATCGTTCCAAGATGGATGTGGTATTGGTATTTACGGACCAGCCATTGATGAATATGGGAATAGTTTACCAGGAATTATGTTGTTAGAACATATTGCAAAAGAATGGGATTTAAGTATATTTTAAAAAGGAGCACAGATATTTTGATGTTAGAGCGAGTCCAAAAGTGTTCAGACCTTATATTGTGTCTGAACATTTTTGAGTTATAAAGTATCTTTCTAAAGTAGAAGAGTGTAATGAATACTCACAATCTGTAATGCTTTCGTTTATATCTTATTTATCAGTTTTGAAAAAAATAGAGTAAGTGTTGTATTAATGCAAATAGGTTTGTATACTGACTGTTAGGCGAAAGTGAGAAGTGATTATTTTGAATCTTAGTAATTTAGTAAAAAAAGACATTTATATTCTCGTTTTAATGATACTTACAGTACCCTTAGTAGGTGAAATAAAGTCATTTCCCTTAAATGAAACATTTAGAATGAGCTTTGGTGCACCAACATTTTTCTTTTTTTTGTTATTGTTTCGACGAGTTCCAGCATTTTTACCGGGTTTTTTAACAGCGATAGTCGTTGTAGTATTTCGTATCTCAATGGATGTCATTATAAAGGGAAATATGGATTGGTTAGCCGCTTTTCATACTCACTATCCTAGTTTTTTCTTTTATTTTACGTATTCGTATCTCTTTCATTTAGCAAAAATCAAACGTTTTTATCATCAACCACTAATGATTGGTTTGATTGGTTGCATTATTGAAATATTGTCAGACTGTGTGGAATTAATGATTCAATATTTCGTATTAAAAACATCGATCACATCCGAGGCAATAAATGAGATCATTGTTATCGCATGTTCCCATAGTTTTATAGTTCTAAGCTTTTTCAATATGATGAAATTGTATGAAGCGCAATCAAGGGAGAGACACATAAAGAAACAAAATGAACATATGCTTATGCTCATCTCTAATTTATATGAAGATGCTGTTCATTTAAAAAAAACATTACAAGATGCTGAGAATATAACAAAAAAATCCTATGATTTATATAAAACCTTAGATTCTTTTGAGCATAAACAGATGGATTTTCAGTTTCAGGATTTAAGGCAACAGGCATTACAAATTGCTGGTGAGGTCCATGATGTTAAAAAGGATAATCAACGTATTTTTGCGGGGCTTTCAAAACTAATTTCTGATGAAAGTTTTACAGATTATATGTCTGTACATGAACTGGTAAATATCATTATACGGGCGAATACGAAATATGCACAGTTACTAGAGAAAGACATTCAATTTGTGTATAAAATTGATGGTGTACATTCTCATTATCATATTTATACAATCTTATCTATTATAAATAATATCGTTACAAACGCTGTAGAAGCTATCCAAGGTATGGGAACCATCACAATTGACATTAATAAAGACCACCATTTTGTTGAATTTCAAATAGGCGATAATGGTCCCGGTATTTCTTCAAAATATAAAGATTCAATTTTTGAGCCTGGTTTTACTTCTAAATATGATGATTTAGGCAATCCATCGACAGGCATCGGACTATCGTATGTTAAAGAAATGGTCGAACAACTTGAAGGTGATGTTACGCTTGAGGACAGAACCGAAGGAAAAGGATCAATTTTTATAATTAGATTAGGGATTGATCATATAATTTCGAAAGGGTGATTCTATGTATTTTTATATAGTAGATGATGAAAAAGCGGTTCGCTCAATGTTGGCTCAAATTATCGAGGATGAAGATCTTGGAGAGGTTATAGGAGAAGCTGAGGATGGTTTATCTTTAGAGCAATACATGCCAATCCTTAAAAATATAGATATTTTATTTATCGATTTGTTAATGCCGATTCAAGATGGAATAAAAACAATTCGTCAAATAAAGCCTTCGTTTAAAGGGAAAATCATCATGGTCTCTCAAGTAGAATCAAAAGAATTAATTGCTGAAGCTTATTCACTTGGCGTTGAATACTATATTATTAAGCCAATTAACCGGATTGAAGTATTAACAGTTGTTCGGAAAGTCATTGAAAGAATTCGTTTGGAAAAATCGATAAAAAACATTCAAGAATCGCTTAATACGGTACTAAAATTGGATAGTAATTCAAGTGCGCAAGAAAAATACCGTAATGAAAAACATTTAAATACTTTTAATCATTTTCAAAATTCCATTCATTTTCTTTTGTCTGAATTAGGAATAGCCAGTGAAAGTGGAAGTAAAGATTTAATGGATATGCTAGATTATTTATATAAATATGAACAAGATAACACGTTGGAACAAGGTTTTCCCTCACTAAAAGAGATTTTTATGAATTTAGCTCAAAAAAAACTTGGGGATTCAGCTGAAGATACCGAATTAAAAAGGTTCATAGAAGCTTCCAAACAACGGATTCGGAGAGCAATTTATCAATCATTAAACCATTTAGCATCCCTTGGACTTACTGATTTTTTAAACCCGAAGTTCGAAAATTATGCTTCTAGATTTTTTGATTTTACTACCGTAAGGAGAAAGATGACAGAATTGAATAATGAACCAACATTACCTGCTCGTATTGATACGAAAAAATTTATTCAAGTTCTTTATTTTGAAGCAAAACGAATACACTTGGAATTAAGATGATAAACTCTTGCTCATTATTACTTTCAATTAATAAATTGATAGTTGTTTTAATGTTATTTGTTTTATATAGTTTTTCTAAGAGCGTATTTTCCTTTATTTCATATTGGTTTTAAAATCAGAAAATTCCGTATCGATTCGGTAGAAATGTACTAACTTAGAACAAAAGAATATGTATTTTTTAAACATTAATATTCATTTAAAAAAATGAGTATTTCCAAAATAAAATATAAATACATAGTAAGTTGAATTTTAAAAAAGATGCTATCTTCTAGCATCTTTTTTCTTTAAGAGGAAATATCATTAATCCTTATATTATTTAAAATTCAAATGCGGGCATATAAATAAGGGAAAGGGAGATAATATTTAACAAATTATAATTGGAAATGGTATTTTAGGTCAGAAATGTTTTTATACTAACTAGGCTATTGGTACTAAATAAGTATAATGTCTTGCTTTTCTGCTCTTTAATCTTATAGTTATTTTTTATTAAGTACATATCGTTCTTTAGAAATCTCAATCCTAGCAGAGTATATAAATTGGGTGATAAAAATGTGGAACATAATTACTTCTTATCTTCCAGATTGGAAAGTCTTTGTACAAGCTTTTATTTTGTTTTTAATTCCGTATACTATCTCAAGATTTTTTCATTGGGTTCGTATGTCAGAGAAAGAGTGGGAAGAATGAGCTGGTGGAAGTCAAGAGACAAACAAGTGAAAAAAAATAATATTCAAAGTAAAACGAAACAAGGGTATAAACCTTCTCAAAATGCAACCGTTCATTTCACAAATGATTTTGCCTCTAACTTAGAACTTATAAAGCAACAAATCGGACATAATTCTGATGTTCGCTTTCGGAAGTTTAATATTGGACGCACAGATATTCAGGCTGGGATCATTTTTGTTGATGGTCTATCAGATAAAGAGATAATTGACAAACATATTATGAAATTACTAATGGATGATTTTTCTGACGAATATAAAAATGAATCTTCTTATGTGGAGGGGACTGTTTCAAAAGAATATATTAAAAATAAAGTTCTTACAATTAGTGAAGTAGCAGAAGTCCATTACATAAAAGATTTGATATCCAAAGTATTGATAGGTTCAACAGCTCTTTTAATTGATGGTTTAGCAGATGTGTTTATTCTTGGTACAACAAAAGCAAATAAACGAAACATGGAAGAACCAGTATCGGAGGCATTAGTCAGAGGTCCACGGGTGGGGTTTACTGAAGTATTAAGTGACAATACCTCACTTTTGCGACGGCATTGTGCGGATGAGAACTTATCATTAGTAAAGCTACCAGTAGGAGAGCGTGCAAAGAAAGAGCTAGTTGTCGCATTTATTAAAGATCTTGCTAGTACAGAATTGGTGGAAGAAATAAAAAACAGGATTCAGAAAATTGACATAGATAGTGTACTCGAATCTGGTTACATAGAGCAACTCATTGAAGATAATTATCTCAGTCCTTTCCCGCAGATTCAAAATACAGAACGACCTGATCGTGTTATTAGTGCTTTGATGGAAGGCCGAGTAGCTATTTTGTTAGATGGAACACCATTTGTTTTAATTGCTCCAGTTACATTTAGTATGCTGCTGCAATCACCAGAAGATTATTATGAAAGGTGGATTCCTGGTACGCTTCTCCGCTTATTACGCTTCATGACAGCTTTTGTTTCATTATTTGCCCCAGCACTGTATATTTCTTTCATTTCATTTCAGCCAGGATTAATTCCCACTAAGCTCGCTATTTCTATTATCGGATCGCGAGAAGGAGTGCCTTTTCCCGCTCTAATAGAAGCATTGATTATGGAAGTGGCTATTGAAGTTTTACGGGAAGCAGGTTTACGTTTGCCTAAACCTATTGGACCTGCAATGGGAATTGTGGGCGGGTTAATAATTGGTCAGGCTGCCGTAGAAGCAGGAATTGTTAGCCCAATAATGGTTATCGTTGTTGCGGTAACAGCTATTTCTTCTTTTACTATCCCGCAATATAGTGTGGGAATTACGTTACGCATTCTTCGTTTTGTAGCTATGTTTTGTGCTGCGATATTTGGCTTGTATGGAGTTATTCTCTTCTTTCTTTTACTTTGCAGTCATTTAGTGAAACTGAAAAGTTTTGGAGTTCCTTATACTAGCCCTGCTGTTCCGTATCGATTTAGTGACTGGAAAGATTTTATGGTTCGCATGCCATTAAAAATAATGAGACGTCGGCCAAAAATAATGCATACAAAAAAAACTATCCGCAAAAGGTAGCTGATGACGAAAGGAAGTGGCCTTCAGTGATTACTATACCTAAAGACCGAATAACAACTTCACAAGCAGTTGTTATTATTGTAAATTACATACTTGGAACAGGAATCCTCACTCTGCCCAGAGCATCTGTAGAAAAAGTGAAAACACCAGATGTATGGCTAAGTGTGATATTAGGTGGGATACTCGCAATGGTTTCAGGAGTAATTATGGTCAAATTAAGTCAGCAGTTTCCAAATAAAACATTTTATCAATACAGTCAAGATATTGTAGGGAAATGGATAGGCAGGTTGCTTAGTTTTCTTATTATAGGGTATTTTCTTACAACTTCAGCCTTTCAAATTCGTTCAATGGCAGAAGTAATAAGCTTTTTTTTGCTGGAAGGAACCCCCACATGGGCTATTGTTATGCCTTTTATGTGGATAGGTCTTTATTTGATTATGAGTGGTATTAATTCAATTGCACGGATGTTTGAAATAATATTTCCTATTACTATTTTTATTTTTTTACTCATTTCCTTTATGAGTATCGGAATATTCGAGATAGATAATCTCCGTCCCGTATTAGGTTTGGGAATTAAACCAGTGATAGATGGGATAAAAACAACGTCTCTCGCATTTACAGGACCTGAAATCATGTTAATTCTTTTGGTGTTTATGGAACAACGAAATAAAGCAGTAAAAGCTATTTTAGTTGGAATTTCTATTCCGTTAATCTTTTATGTAATAACTGTTGTAATGGTCATTGGTGCATTATCAATTGATGGGGTTGTAACAAGAACATGGCCAACAATTGACCTTATGCGCAGTTTTGAAATTTCTGGTTTGATATTTGAACGTTTTGAGTCTTTACTGCTTGTAATATGGATTATGCAAATATTTGCTACATATACAATTAGTTACTATGCAGCTGCATTAGGATTAGCGCAACTCTTTAAAAAGAGTATTCATCCGTTTATTTTTGCTTTGATTCCAATCATTTACATCATTGCTATGACTTCGAAAAATATAAATCATTTGCTTAAATTGGGGGATATGCTCGGTAATGCGGCTTTATTTTTATTTGGTTTACTGCCACTGCTCCTTCTTATTATTAAGCGATTAAAAGGAGGAATAGTGTGAAAAAGAAATTTAATTATATGCGGTTCTATTTGGCTTTGTTAGGGACGCTTTTGCTTCTATTTTTAACAGGATGTTGGAGCAGTAAAGAAATAGAAGAGTTGAGTTTAACTGCAGGTATAGCACTAGATAAAGGGAAGGAGTCAATAATTGAGAAAGAGGATGAGGAAGGAAGGTATCCAAAAAGAAACCTCATAACAGCTACTTATCAAATTGTTAGTTCGCAAGCGCAAAGTAAAGGGAATGGACAACAAAAACGTTATATAAATGTTTCTGAGACCGGTGATTCCATTCATCAAATTATTCGTGAGTTTTCATTGAAAAGAGAGAGCACAATGTTCAGCCCACATTTAAAAAACATTGTTATTAGTGATAGTCTTTTACGTACATACAGTTTAGAACAATTACTTGAACAGTATCTCCGTGACAATGAGGTTCGGCTTAGCTGTATGATCTTAATTAGCAAGGGTCTAGCGAAGGAGGTACTGGAATCAAACAAAAACGGAGAAATCCCAGCATTTCGTTTGTCTGGAATTGCAGATAATCGAAATAGAACAACAAGGATTTTACCTCCTGTATCGCTCGCTAAATTAGGAGGAAAGATGCGGTCAGGATCCAGTTTTCTTTTGCAAAATGTAATCTCAATAAATGGAGAAACAAAATTTGCAGGAGCTGCTGTAATTAAAGGGAAGACAAAAAAGTTGATGGGCTTTTTAAATGAGCAGGAATTGGAAGGAGTAGTATGGATAAATGGAAAAAGGAATGGTGGTGTGGTAAAAACTTTTGATAAAGAATCAAAGAAACTTATTATATACGAAGTAAAGTCAATAAAAAGCAAAATCATACCACATGTTAACGGAAATAATATTTCCTTTGATGTAAACATTGAATCAGAAGGACGTTTGTCTGAAAATTGGATGCAATCAGGAAAAGATTTTGAAAGTGAATTTTTAAAAAGAGAAGAAAAAGCTATTGAAAAAGAAGTAAAGCACTTAGTACATCATGTTACAAAAAAAATACAAAAAGAATATCAAGTCGATATTGTGGGTTTTGGCAACCAATTAAGAATTAAACACCCGAGAACATGGGAGAAAGTCAAAAAAGATTGGGATCGAACATTTAGTAAGGTACCGATTAAATATCATATAAATGTAACTATACAAGATTATGGAGCGTCAAGTTTAAAACGATGAGACGTCTTAATTGACCTTATATTTACACAAAAACAAAAAGTTACAAAAATTTTAATTTAAAAATTTTTGTAACTTTTTGTTTTTTTATGTCCTTCTTATTATAAATTAAAGAAATGATTTTATTAAAAGTTCATTATTTCTTTATCCTATGCATTTCTTTTGCGCTATAAAGAAGATAACAACAGTTACTATTGGCGTGTTATTTAACGTTAGGAAAGAGAAATCGCTATATGTCTTGAGTAGGAGGGAGTTTGAAGTGCAAGCGAAAGCAGTGCAAATAGAAGAAATCTATCAAGAAATATTAGACGGTAAAAGAAGTAGGTTTCCACCGAATACATGGAAAGAAGATAGCAATAGAGAGCTATCTAAAAGGGTCACAAAATATTTAATTGAAACAATTTTAAAATGGAATGAAGAGGATATTAAACAAAAATGGAATACGCCTTTAATTATAAAATATCGATTACTCGGCGCGCTCAAACATGGTTATGATAACAGTCCCTATAAGATGATTGAAGACTTATATCCTAATAGATTTAAAGAGTGGGAGTTTGGTATGGCACCATTAAATTTTTGGACTAAAGAAAAAGCTCTTGAAGTATTAAAATGGACTGTTGAAGAAAAAGAAAAGCTAAGTAAAGTAGAACTACTCAAATTCTATAGTAAAAAATGGTTAGAGAAAAATAAACTCAGTGCACCATTAGTTATGTATTGGAATGGTAGCCCTTATGCAATGATAAATTCTTTATACCCTAATAAATTTAAAGAGTGGGAATTTAGTATGACTCCTAACAAGTTTTGGACTAAAGAAAAAGCATTGGTAGCATTAAGGTGGACTATTGAAGAAAAAGAAAAATTAACTTCTTTTCAATTATTACAAGTTTACAGTGTAAAATGGCTTACTATTCATAAATTAATTTCTCCTTGTCAAATATTCTGGAATAACAGTCCGTACTCCATGATCAATGAGTTATATCCTGGTCAAAATAAAGAATGGGAATATAAATTCACACCTACCGGATTTTGGACTGAAAAAAAAGCATTAGAGGCGCTGAAGTGGACTATTGAAGAAAAGGAAAAACTAACAGAGGAGCAATTACTATCTATTTACACACAAAGGTGGTTAATTAAACATAAGTTATGGACACCATTAAGAAGATATTGGAAAGGAAGTCCATACAATATGTTAAATACTTTATACCCCAATCGTTATGCAAAAGATATGTTAAAAGGTTATAAAAATAAATAATGATTATATTAGAAGTCTTACTTATATCATACAATATCAAGTTTAAGATAGAGTTAATAAAATATTGATTTAATTAATTCTTAACTTAATTATAGGAGCGAAATTATATGTCACCTTTACGGAATGAAGCATTAAAAATGCATAAAGAAAAACAGGGGAAGATTGGTGTTTATTCTAAAATTAAAGTACAAAATTCAACAGATTTAAGTCTCGCTTACTCACCAGGTGTTGCTGAGCCATGCTTAGAGATTTATAAAGATGAAAGCAAAGTATATGATTATACAATGAAAGGGAATCTAGTTGGGGTAATATCTGATGGAACTGCAGTATTAGGTCTTGGGAATATTGGACCTAAAGCAGCTATGCCAGTGATGGAGGGAAAAGCTTTACTTTTCAAATCATTTGCTGAGATCGATGCTTTTCCTATTTGTTTAAACACTAATAATCCGGATAAGATTGTTGAGGTTGTTAAATTATTAGAACCAAATTTTGGTGGGATAAACTTAGAAGATATTGCAGCACCTCAATGCTTTGAAATTGAGGAGCGTCTAAGAAAATCTTGTGATATTCCTGTTTTCCATGATGATCAACACGGTACAGCTATTGTAACGATTGCTGGCCTAATTAATGCACTTAAGTTAACAAATAAAAAAATTGAAGATGTACAAATCGTTGTAAATGGTGCTGGTGCTGCTGGGATTGCCATTGTTAAGCTGTTACTTCATATGCATGTAAAAAATGTTATTTTGTGTGACACAAAAGGGATAATATATGAACAGCGACCTATTGGAATGAATGCGCTTAAAGAAGAAATAGCCCGTATTACAAATATAGAACAGAAGCGGGGAACATTAGCAGAGGCCCTTATTGATGCTGATGTATTTATTGGCGTATCAGCTGCAGATGTAGTTGATGAGGATATGATTCGTTCTATGAATCATAATCCTATTATTTTTGCCCTGGCTAACCCTACACCTGAAATTATGCCTAATAAAGCAAAAATAGCAGGAGCACTAGTAGTTGGTACAGGACGTTCTGACTTTCCTAATCAAGTAAATAATGTACTAGCTTTCCCCGGAGTTTTTCGTGGAGCCTTAGATGTACAAGCAAAAGAAATTAATGAAGAAATGAAGCTAGCAGCTGTTTATGCAATAGCTGAGTTAATTTCAGAAGAAGAGCTTCATGTCAACTATGTCATTCCAAATCCATTTGATCCTAGGGTGGTGCCACATGTAGCATATGCTGTTGCACGTGCTGCAGTGGAAACCGGTGTTTCAAGAAAAAATATCAGCATGTCTGAAATTAAAAACAATCTATTCAGGTTAACAAAAGAGGTAAATATATTAAAATAAATATTTTTCTTAAGAAAATATTATGTAGTAAAGATTATATGAAATTGAATCAGGCTATCTCGCCTAAGGTAGCTTACTATATTCTTAAAGTTTTTTTAATTGTTTCATGTGTTTTTGATTGGATTTTGTAGTATTAGTTATCAAATTAAAGATACGTTTCTATTAGAATCAGCTTGAAAGTAGTTTGAATCCTTTACTGACAGGCTATTCATATAAGTTAGTTGTAAGAAAGTGAATAAATCCATGCTCTTAAGAAATTTAACAGAAAATCACTTAATGACTATTAATTATTATTAGAGTGGTTTGTTGCAACATGTAAAGGATTTGTTTACAACTTTGATTTAAAACATTAAACCCTTCTTTTAATAGATTAATAGTAAAGGTTCTCTACTTAGTTCTTAGCGTATAAAAAGTTAAATTATGTATATCTCCCTTTCTGATATTTGTAAAACGCATATATTTATTCCTTGTGAAGTATGAAAATTAACAAAGTCTTAAAAGGAGCGAGTTTAAATGATGATTGTTCTTCAGGTAGTTTTAGCAATTTTTATTGTAGTAGGGGGATTCATAAAAATTTTCCGTATATCTTTTCAGGTAGAACATTGGCAACAATATCAATATTCATTATGGTTTATGTCTATAATTGGTTTTGTTGAAATTATTGGAGCAATAGGTATAATCGGTGGTATTTGGAATCAATACTTAGCGCTAGGAGCAAATACATTATTAGCAATTCTCATGGTCGGAGCCATTCATGCTCATATTTTTCGAGCAAAACAATCTATTTTAATGATAATCCCTGCATTACTTTGTTTCATGCTATCTACGTCGATAATTATTTGGAATTTAAATACATTTCCTTAAGCGTAACTATAAATTTTGAAAATAAGTAATTATAAGAGGAATATGTAAGCTCTATTTAAAATGGTGAATAGTTAAAGAATATTAATTCCGAAAAATTATCACCATTTTACTCTTGTTTTTAATAGTTCTATGAATAGAAAGTCTCTTCATTTTTTTAAATGCATGCTTGTAAAGTACATACAAAAGCATAGCTCATTATAGGAAGGAGAATTTTTAAATTCTATTGATAAACCCAGTAATTGTAATAGCCCTTATTTAGAATAATAATTTCAAAATCAATAAAGTTTAGAATAGAAGGAGCAAGATCAAATTATTATGAATAAACAAATAGGATTTATCGGATGTGGCAACATGGGTATTGCTATGATAGGTGGGATGATTAATAAAAATATAGTGTCTCCAAATCAAATAATTTGTTCAGATTTAAACGTCAGTAATTTAAAAAATGCTAGTGATAAATATGGCATAACTATAACTACTAACAACAATGAAGTCGCTAACAGTGCTGACATTTTAATTTTATCAATTAAACCAGACCTATACACATCGGTAATTAACCAAATAAAAGACCATATAAAAAATGATGTAATTGTTGTAACTATTGCTGCAGGAAAAAGTATTAAGAGCACTGAGAATGAATTTGATAGAAAGTTAAAGGTTATTAGGGTAATGCCTAATACACCGGTACTTGTTGGGGAAGGAATGTCTGCATTATCTTTTAATGAAATGGTTACAGAAAAAGATATAAAAGAGGTACTAAATATATTTAATATTTTCGGCCAGACGGAGGTCGTAAATGAAAAACTAATGGATGTTGTTACATCTATTAGTGGTTCTTCTCCAGCATATGTGTATATGTTTATAGAAGCCATGGCAGATGCTGCTGTACTTGACGGTATGCCGAGAAATCAAGCTTATAAATTTGCGGCTCAGGCTGTATTAGGTTCTGCAAAAATGGTATTGGAAACGGGAATACATCCAGGTGAATTGAAGGATATGGTTTGTTCTCCAGGTGGAACGACGATAGAAGCTGTAGCAACATTAGAAGAAAAAGGTTTAAGAACAGCTATCATTTCAGCTATGAAACGTTGTACGCAAAAATCTATGGAAATGTCTAGTTTAACTAATAGGTGAGAAGCTTTGTTTAGGCGTAAATTCATAGCCATTAATTTAAGTTGTTATTTCAATTATAAGCTTGTTGCTGTTCGGGATCATAAAATGGCTTTCTGCAACGGTGCTCTAGGCTGGAATAAACTATATTAACATATAAATTATAGGAAAAATAAAGAGCGTATACAAATCTATAATCGGAGGAGTTGTTATGTCAAATAAGGTTCCTACTTCCTTTATCATTATTATAGGATTGATGCTGTTTGCATTGTTTTTTGGAGCAGGAAATTTAATTTTTCCACCTATGCTTGGTCAAATGGCTGGAAATAATGTATGGATAGCCAATGCAGGCTTTTTAGTTACTGGAGTTGGTTTACCATTGTTAGCAATAACAGCATTTGTTTTTTCAGGTGAAAATGATTTGCAATCTTTAGCTAGTCGTGTGCATCCGGTGTTTGGTATTGTATTTACGACCGTTCTCTATCTAGCAATTGGTCCCTTTTACGCCATCCCTAGATCTGGTAATGTATCGTTTGAAATTGGAATTAAACCTTTTTTATCAAATGATGCAGATCCTGTTGCATTAACTGTATTTACAATCTTATTTTTTACAGTTACATGTTTGTTATCCCTTAATCCTACAAAGATTATTGATATAGTTGGGAAAATTTTGACTCCTATCAAATTGACTGTTATTGGGATCCTCGTAGTTGTGACTTTTATTCATCCAATTGGAAGAATTCAAGCGCCTATTGAATTGTATGCATCAGATTCATTTTTTAAAGGTTTTCAAGAAGGATATTTAACATTAGATGCTCTTGGAGCTTTTGTTTTCGGAATCATTATTGTGAATGCAATTAGAGAAAAAGGGGCTACTACTAAAAAGCAGCTTATGATTGTTTGTGTAAAAGCAACGGCTATTGCTGCTACACTCTTAGCTCTTATTTATACTGCCCTTTCCTATATGGGCGCTTCTAGTGTAGAAAAACTAGGTCGTTTAAATAATGGGGCTGAAGTTTTAGCAAAAGTTTCGGACTATTACTTTGGTTCGTATGGTGCAATTTTCTTAGGTGTAATGATTATAGTAGCATGTTTAATCACAAGCGTAGGACTTATCACTGCTTGTTCTTCTTTTTTTCATAAATTATTTCCAAAGATTTCTTACAAAAAACTTGCTATTATTTTGTCTGTTTTCAGTACACTAGTTGCGAATATAGGGTTAACACAATTAATTAAGATTTCAATCCCTGTATTAATAACTATGTATCCAATTGCTATTACCTTAATATTTCTAACATTTTTACACTCTGTATTCAATGGTAGATTTGAAGTATATCAAGGGAGTTTGATATTGACATTTATTTTTAGTTCGTTAGATGGATTAAAAGCTGCTGGAATAGAAAGCGAAATAATCCATAATTTTGTTGAGCACTTTCTTCCTTTATATAGTGTAGGTTTAGGGTGGGGATTTCCGGCTATTATAGGCGGTGTATGTGGGTATATTGTTAGTGTATTACGGAAGAAAAATACCTTAAGTTCTAGTGAAACTCAATTAAATAAATAAATTATTTTTGTTTATCATACCATTATCGGGCATACAAAACTAATTATCTCTTTGAAATGAAAAAATCTTTTATTTATATCTTTGGAGGTAAATTGAATTAGCTATAACACATTATAGCTGATGTTTGTTGAACAGTGGAGGAAAGAGAAAAAATAGAATGTTTTAAATTTATTTAACGTAAAAGAAATATTATAAGACTATCTAATAACTGAGTAAATTTATATACAACAATAATGAGAAGAGCAAACCTTATTTTAAAGGGGATACAGAGAATATGAGTAAGTTATTAAAAAAGAAATCCGTTACACAATTGTTAGAGCATAATCAAAGCAAGACCTTAACGAAAACATTAGGAGCATTTGATTTAATTATGTTAGGGGTAGGCTCGATAATTGGAACGGGGGTTCTTGTGTTAACTGGATTAGTAGCAGCAAGAGATGCTGGTCCAGCAGTTATTTTTTCATTTGTACTTGCAGCAATTATATGCGGATTTATAGCATTATGTTACGCAGAAATTGCTTCCACACTCCCGGCATCTGGTAGTGTATATACGTACTCATATGCAACAATTGGTGAGTTTGTTGCTCATCTAGTAGGTTGGTCTTTACTGTTAATATATATTGTGGCAACAGCGGCTGTCGCTGCTGGATGGACAGGCTATTTCCACAATTTAATAAAAGGATTTGGATTAGAGATACCTAAAGCTCTAGTAACGATTCCTTTACATGGTGGTATTGTGAATCTACCAGCAGTAATCATTACATTGATATTAGCATGGATGTTATCCCGTGGTACGAGGGAAAGTAAACGAATCAATAATATAATGGTATTGATTAAAATTGGTATGATTTTATTGTTTATTACAGTTGGTATATTCTATGTAAAACCAATGAACTGGATACCGATTGCACCATACGGTTTAAGTGGGGTTTTTACGGGTGGAGCAGCTATTTTATTCGCTTTTACGGGTTTTGATATATTAGCAACTTCAGCAGAAGAAGTAAAAGATCCGAAACGTAATCTTCCCATCGGTATTATTGCATCATTAATCATATGTACAATTATTTATGTTATAGTATGCCTTGTTATGACAGGAATGGTTTCCTATAAAGAATTAAATGTTCCTGAGGCAATGGCTTATGTAATGGAAGTGGTAGGACAAGGAAAAATCGCTGGTGCAATTGCTGCAGGTGCTGTAATTGGCCTTATGGCTGTTATTTTTTCAAATATGTATGCGGCAACACGAGTATTCTTTGCAATGAGTCGTGATGGATTGTTACCGAAATCATTTGCGAAAGTTAATAAGAAAACTGGAGCACCCACTTTTATAACTGGATTGGCAGGAATAGGGAGCTCTATAATAGCTGGGTTTATTGATTTAAAAGAATTGGTTAATTTAGTTAATATCGGTAGTTTGGTGACGTTTGCGTTAGTTTGTCTATCAGTTATTATTCTCCGTAAATCACACCCAAATTTAAAACGTGGATTTATGGTACCTTTTGTACCTATATTACCAAGCGTTTCAATTGTATGTTGTGTGTTTTTAATGCTAAATTTACCGTTAAGGACATGGGTGTACTTTAGTATTTGGATTACTATTGGGGCAGTAATATATTTCCTTTATTCGATAAAACACAGTAATTTAAATGAGGAAACGATATCGAAATTACATGATAAAATTGCGAGATAATAACGATAGAAAATTTTATTAATAATCATAGTGATAGTTGAGCAACATAGAAACAGTTTTTTGACATTTAGCAAGAAATAAAATGAAAAATTCTAGGACAGCAGAGTGCCTTTTTTAGAAACCTTGCCTGTTTTTCATGATTTAAAACTAATAAGGAGAGGAAAGTATGAGTGAATTGCATTTTATGAGTCTAGAAGAACTGGATAATGAATTAGAAAAAGATGACAGTGGTATTTATTTCATTAAAGATTATAATGACAATATTATTTATGTAGGCAAGGCTTTTAGTATAAAAAGTAGAGTGTTAGCTCATTTTAATAGTTATTCCAATATTAAGGAATATGTACATTTATTTAATAAAGTAGCGTATCTCATTGAAGATAGTTTATTAAAACGCTCATTGTTACAAGTTACTTATATGATTAAATATAAACCAGTATTAAACAAAGAAGTTCAAAAAGAATTCCCAGAGTTATATAATCAATACATTAAGCAAACAAATAAAAAATCCATGTTGTTAGAAATTGATGAAGCTAAAGAAAAAAGGGATGAGTTAAAGAATAGATTAGTAAAATTAGTGGGTGGAAAAACTATGTTTTATGACATAATTTCTCTGTTAAACAATGGATATAACTATCATGTTCTTGCAAAAGTATTGAGCATAGAACTTCAAACTTTAATTATAATGAAAGAACACCGAAACAAATTCCCGATACCACATAATTATAAGAGGACAATAAAGCATCAAGATATAATGTATGCTTTATCTGGAAAAAAGAATTTAAGTACTTCAAGGTTAAACACTTAACTTTAAAGTAGTAAATTCGTTGCTTTTGTAACTTTTATTGTTATATTGAAATGCAATGTACATTTGTGTTTCAAATTTAATTGGTGGAATATGGGGAGGGAAAGGATTCTCATAAAAATACTAGAAGAAATTAGGTTACTCATGCATAAATAGCATGAGTAGGCACATGTTATTTATAAATATATTGGAAGTGCAATTATAAATATTCAAAGATACGAAAGTAATACAAATGAAATTCTTATTTCTGCTACTACAAGTATTATTGAGCAAATGAAGTATGAAATTGCTCTTGAACTAGGAGTCACACTGGGACCTGATACATCATCATCTGCTAATGGTTCGATCAGTGGAGAGATTACAAAACGCTTAGTTCGAATGGCTGAAAAACAGTTAACAGGTCAATACAGATTACATTAAGAAAATAATCCGTATATATACGGATTATTTTTCCTTTAATTTACAAAAAAAATAAATTAAAAAAACCTCTCAGATTTCTTTGTAATAACCTTTTGTAGTTTTGTTAATGGCATAGGTATCGAAAGAGAATTAATTCAATTAGAACGATGTATGATCCCTTAAAAGATTTTTGGTGTTATTTGCCATTTTAATTCCATAATACTTAAGCCGATATAATAAAATGTTTTATGTCTAAATCGATATAAAGGCATAATTATTAAGTGATATTTCTTTTTTTATAGAATAAGCAAAAACTGATATTGTAGTAATTACTGTTTTGAGGTCAATTTACTGTGCACCTTAATTATTGAAGTTTTTTTGTTGATTAAAAACTATTGTATTTGGAAATTAATAATAAGTTTATGTGATGCGGTAATAAAACTATCTAGTTTGATATTCTTAGTATTTGTAAAGTATATATATTTTTTCCTCTTTTGTGGAAATTAAAACTAATATTGCGACCAGTAATATAGTGCCAATTAGATAAAACTATTTGGCATTATATCGAAAACATTTCGAATATTCCATTCGTTTTTTTGTTCTTATTTTTTGTTGATGAAAAGACTTTTCTCTCAATTAAATGTTTAATTGAGTACTTGAATTTCCTCCACCTTGTACTTTTCAAAACATAGTGTTTCAGGAATAGCCTTATCGCTTTCATCTGTTTCCGATTTCACGACTTCTTTATTATCTTTTTCTAAAATTTGGAACAAAATAGTTTTTCAGCTTCACATTTAAATTAGCAGTATTTCTTTTTTTGAATTCCATTTGTATAAATGATTGAAGTGGAACTTTGACTGTTGTTTCTTGCGGTGGTACAGTATCTCCTGTTACTTTCGCTGCATTTTAAATCTTTTTCCAGCTTGGTCCTCGCATTGACTACCACTGTATTTTGTAGTACTTCACTGTTTTCTCAAGTTCAATAATTATATCTTGTAGAATTAAGAAAAGAACTTAGCGTATTTCATTTACTTATCTACTCTGATATTTAGATGCTAACTACAATTAAATAATATATGATTTTTATAAAAAAGATATAGTAATATTTTGTTGTGAATTGTACTAATTTGATATTTTATAGTATTATTTGTCGTGAATTATATCTAACAGAATATATTTTATGGATCTATAAAGGAGAATGTAATGAATACTTCCATCGATATACAACACTTGTGTGATCTTGCACATAAAGCATTTAATGCCCCTGTACATATTTTATCTGCAGACAGAAAAATTTTATATCATTCTACATCTGATAATGTTTGTAGTCCTTTTTATTCTTCAAAAGAAGAACATCTTAGTGATATTTATCAAGAAAGCGATCCCTTTAACTTGCCACTTTTCCGAAGTAACAACTATCTTGAAAATTTTGTTCTAATTCATATAGAAAATCATGATGATATTAAAGGGACTATTATAATCGGTCCTACTATACATCCAAAAGATTCAGATGATATGATCATAAAATTTCAGAAAGAATTTAAATCAAATGATAACATTCAAGAAAGACTTGCCTATTATCAGTGTTTATCTGAGATTAAAAAAACTACATTAATTGATATGGGAATTTTATTACATTACATGATTTTCAATGAAAAGTTAGATGTAGATATTGTCTTGGAAAAAAATAAAGTACTAGAGGAAATTCCTAATAAAATTGTGAAACCTGATTTATATATTTTAAAACGCCGACAAAACAAACCTAAAACGCATAATATGGCATTAGTAAATGATTTCTTTTCGACTATCAAAGAAGGAAATAAAAAAAAGTTAATACAGTATATGTATGCGGTTTCGCAAGAAGATGTTGAACTTATGCTAATAGAGGATCCGCTCAGGAATCAAAAAAACCTTGGAATTATTGCGATTACCTTAGCCACTCGATATGCAATAGAAGGAAACCTGCCACCAGATATTGCTTTTGCTCATAGTATTTTATATATACAAACCCTGGAACAATTAGATAGTGTAGAATCTGTAAAGCGATTGTCAGGGGACGCTTTACGTACCTTTGCAGATCGTGTGAAAGAATACAATGCAAAAAAGTATTCTTACGCGGTTACTACATGTATAAAACATATTAATAAAAATGTTTACGATGGAATATCTCTGAATGAACTTGCTAATCATTTAGAAATTACGCCTACTTATCTGTCTAAACTATTTAAAAAAGAAATGGGAATCACTTTAAGCGAATATATTCAAAGGGAACGAGTGGAAGAAGCAAAAAAATTATTAACACTCACTACTTATTCGTTATCAGATATCTGTGCTTGGCTTAACTTTAATGACCAAAGTTATTTTATAAGAGTTTTCAAAAAAATCACTAGCATGACTCCTAGGCAGTACCGTGAAAAATATACAATAATATAAGCTTGTTATCTGCTGTCTCCAATGTAAAGACTTAAACATGGGTGTAAGTATCCCAAAAAATGAAAATTCACTAACCATTATTTTGCTAAAGAAAACAAAAAGACAGAAGGCTGCAAAGTGTTTCAAGGAAGCTTTGCAGCTTTTTTGTAATTTAAAACCTATGTTTATAACGATGATAAGTTTATAGACTAATATCTTCATATTAGGTATTTATTAATAATATTAGGATGTTTTGTGAAAAAATCAACAATATAACATATATTACTAAATATATCTACATTTTATGCAATTATACATAACTAAATAAAGGTAAAAAAGTATAAAAAGACCTATTATATTATTCTATAAGTATTTTTTCTAAAATAAAATTTCTTGGTTGAGCTAAAATAGTTATTTTTAACCGTATACACATTAATTTGTAATCATTACAATTACAGAAATGAAATTTACGAATAACTATATTTATATAATTTTTTTCGGTTCATATTTTTATTTAACAGTAAATTATCGAGCTTAATCGACAAAATTTTTCTATTTACGCATTAAAAATTTAATGTTTTAATGAACAACATAACTGGTATGACCAGACAGAAAGGAGAAGGTTACGCTAATAGGAATTATAGTGAAGTTGTAAGTAACATTATGTCGTAAATAATTTTCTAAATAGTCAATTTATTTATGAGAGGTCAAGAATCAAATTTGTAATAAATGTGTTCTAAGTTTCTGCATAACAAAAGTGAAGTTATTCCGCAATAAAAGTATAAGCGATGTACAGTATAATTTCACCTTTTGTTGTCTAGTAAGGAGTTTGCTGACAAAACTAAGAAACATATTACTAAATTTAAATTAAAAAATGTTATGACAAAATTAGCTATAAGCATTGGTTTATTGATTCTCGCGGTTCTGTAAGTTAAACCGCAATTCTAGGGAAAAATTATAATTTACTATTCATAGGGTGCTTGATTCAAATATAGTTAATAAATTTTTGCTATTTATATTTGAAAAAATAGAGTATCGAAATGAGAGATAAGTAAAATCCTTACATCCTATTAGAAGTAAAAAATAACGATATTACCCTATCTGGAAGATTTCTCCTTCCTAACCAGTTTACAAAGAGAGAGGTCGTACAAGTTATATGAATTAAGTTATAAAAACAATGGTAAAGGAGTGTACGGAATGAAAAATAAAATAATTACAGGATTATTAGTCACATCCATTGTAACTGGAGGAAATATTCCTATCAATACTCTCGCAACACCAATCGTTCAAGCAGAAACTCAACAGGAAGGCATGGATATTTCCTCTTCATTACGAAAATTAGGTGCGCAATCTAAATTAATCCAAACGTATATTGATCAATCTTTAATGAGTCCTAATGTACAGTTAGAGGAAGTCACAGCTTTAAATACAAATCAATTCCTAATCAAACAAGATATGAAGGAATGGTCATCGGAACTCTATCCAAAGTTAATTCTATTAAATTCAAAAAGTAAAGGATTTGTAACAAAATTTAATAGCTATTACCCGACATTAAAATCGTTTGTAGACAATAAAGAAGATAGAGAAGGGTTTTCGGACAGACTTGAAGTACTTCAAGAAATGGCTATGACGAATCAAGAAAATACGCAACGGCAAATCAATGAATTAACAGATCTTAAATTACAGCTTGATAAAAAATTAAAAGATTTTGATACTGATGTGGCAACTGCGCAAGGCATACTAAGTACAGATGGAACAGGAAAAATAGACCAGTTAAAAAATGAAATATTAAATACCAAAAAAGCAATTCAAAATGATTTACAGCAAATTGCATTAATACCAGGGGCTTTAAATGAGCAGGGATTTGCTATATTCAAAGAAGTTTATAGTCTTTCAAAAGAAATTATTGAACCAGCTGCTCAAGTCGGGGTGGCAGCGTATAACAAAGGAAAAGAAATTAACAACTCTATTCTAGAAGCAGAGAAAAAAGCAGTGCAAGAAGCAACAGAGCAAGGTAAAACTGCTCTAGAGATTGAATCAGCAAAAAAAGCAGCTCGTGAAGCAATTGAGAAAAGCAAACAAGGTGAAATAGCAGCCGCAGCCGCAGCCAAAACACAAGAGTATGACCTGATGAAGGTCATTGATACTGAAAAGATTAAGAAAACATTTGGCGTTTTTGCTGAAGTAAATAAATTAACAGCAGAACAGCGAGCATATTTAGATGATTTAGAGAAACAAAATCAAAAAATATATGATTTAACAACGAAATTATCAATAGCTGATTTACAAAAATCAATGCTTCTTCTTACACAAAATGATTTGCATACGTTTGCAAATCAAGTAGATGTAGAACTTGATTTACTAAAGCGCTATAAAGAAGATTTAAATCTAATAAAAAATAGCATTACAAAATTATCTACTAATGTTGATACAACTAACGAGCAGTCTCAAAAAGATACATTAAGACAATTAAAAAATGTAATAAGTTACCTTGAAGAACAAGTATACAAATTTTGATATTACGTTTTTTGAAAATCTATAAAGATTATAGGTATTTAGCGAAAGAAGGAGAATAGTCATGAAAAAATTTCCATTCAAAGTACTAACTTTAGCCACATTAGCAACTGTTATAACTGCTACTACTGGTAACACTATTCATGCATTTGCACAAGAAACGACCGCTCAAGAACAAAAAGTAGGCAATTATGCATTGGGCCCTGAAGGACTGAAGAAAGCATTGGCTGAAACAGGGTCTCATATTCTAGTAATGGATTTATACGCAAAAACAATGATTAAGCAACCAAATGTAAATTTATCTAATATCGATTTAGGCTCAGAGGGGGGAGAGTTGCTCAAAAATATTCACCTTAATCAAGAGCTGTCACGAATCAATGCGAATTACTGGTTAGATACAGCGAAGCCACAGATTCAAAAAACTGCTCGTAATATTGTAAATTACGATGAACAATTTCAAAATTATTACGACACATTAGTAGAAACGGTACAAAAGAAAGATAAGGCAGGTCTAAAAGAGGGTATAAATGATTTAATTACTACAATCAATACAAATTCAAAAGAAGTTACAGATGTGATTAAGATGCTACAAGACTTCAAAGGGAAACTATATCAAAATTCTACAGAGTTTAAAAATAATGTTGGTGGTCCAGATGGGAAAGGTGGATTAACTGCAATATTAGCAGGTCAACAGGCAACGATTCCACAACTTCAAGCTGAAATTGAGCAACTTCGTTCTACTCAGAAAAAACATTTTGATGATGTATTAGCATGGTCAATTGGTGGTGGATTGGGAGCAGCTATTTTAGTTATTGCAGCTATTGGAGGAGCGGTAGTTATTGTTGTAACTGGCGGCACAGCAACACCAGCTGTTGTTGGTGGACTTTCAGCTCTTGGAGCAGCTGGTATCGGTCTAGGAACTGCGGCTGGTGTCACAGCATCTAAGCATATGGACTCCTATAACGAAATTTCTAACAAAATCGGAGAATTAAGTATGAAAGCAGATCGTGCTAATCAAGCAGTTCTTTCGCTTACTAACGCGAAAGAAACATTGGCATATTTATATCAGACTGTAGATCAAGCGATATTGTCTCTAACAAATATTCAAAAGCAATGGAATACAATGGGCGCAAATTATACAGATTTACTGGATAATATCGATTCTATGCAAGACCACAAATTCTCTTTAATACCAGATGATTTAAAAGCCGCTAAAGAAAGTTGGAATGATATTCATAAAGATGCAGAATTCATTTCAAAAGATATTGCTTTTAAACAGGAGTAGAATTGAAATTTAAAACCTAAATTGGAGGAAAATGAAATGATAAAAAAAATCCCTTACAAATTACTCGCTGTATCGACGTTATTAACTATTACAACTGCTAATGTAGTTTCACCAGTAACAACTTTTGCAAGTGAAATTGAACAAACGAACAATGAAGATACAGCTCTTTCTGCAAATGAAGCGAGAATGAAAGAGACCTTGCAAAAGGCTGGATTATTTGCAAAATCTATGAATGCCTATTCTTATATGTTAATTAAGAATCCTGATGTGAATTTTGAGGGAATTACTATTAATGGATATGTAGATTTACCTGGTAGAATCGTACAAGATCAAAAGAATGCAAGGGCACATGCTGTTACTTGGGATACGAAAGTAAAAAAACAGCTTTTAGATACATTGAATGGTATTGTTGAATACGATACAACATTTGACAATTATTATGAAACAATGGTAGAGGCGATTAATACAGGGGATGGAGAAACTTTAAAAGAAGGGATTACAGATTTGCGAGGTGAAATTCAACAAAATCAAAAGTATGCACAACAACTAATAGAAGAATTAACTAAATTAAGAGACTCTATTGGACACGATGTTAGAGCATTCGGAAGTAATAAAGAGCTCTTGCAGTCAATTTTAAAAAATCAAGGTGCAGATGTTGATGCCGATCAAAAGCGTCTAGAAGAAGTATTAGGATCAGTAAACTATTATAAACAATTAGAATCTGATGGGTTTAATGTAATGAAGGGTGCTATTTTGGGTCTACCAATAATTGGCGGTATCATAGTGGGAGTAGCAAGAGATAATTTAGGTAAGTTAGAGCCTTTATTAGCAGAATTACGTCAGACCGTGGATTATAAAGTAACCTTAAATCGTGTAGTTGGAGTTGCTTACAGTAATATTAATGAAATGCACAAGGCGCTTGATGATGCTATTAATGCTCTTACTTATATGTCCACGCAGTGGCATGATTTAGATTCTCAATATTCGGGTGTTCTAGGGCATATTGAGAATGCAGCTCAAAAAGCCGATCAAAATAAATTTAAATTCTTAAAACCTAATTTAAATGCAGCGAAAGACAGTTGGAAAACATTACGAACAGATGCTGTTACATTAAAAGAAGGAATAAAGGAATTAAAAGTGGAAACTGTTACTCCACAAAAATAGGGAAATATTAATTCTGTTGTAAAGTAAACTAAAACATAGAAAGTCTATGATTAAACTGTTAAACAGAAAAGTGATAATTAATAAATCCTTATATAACAGAAAGGCGGAGTCTCATTAAAGACTTCGCCTTTCAATTATATATAAGTATGATTCGAATAAAAAATAACCTTGTAGTTTATTTGTTTTTTTAATTTGCAACAGAATCGGTTAATTTGAAGCAGATTATATAAATTTTCTTTAATACTTAATGATTTGAAGGCTGCTAAAGAAAGTTCAAACGATACTGATAAAAGATGTAGAACTTATTTTGAAAGACATCGCTTTTTAATAAGATTAGAACTTGAAACCATACCCTATAGAGGAGGAATACGAAATGATAAAAAAAATCCCTAATAAACTATTCGCTGTATCAGCATTTTTAACTATAACAACTACTTATGCAGTCATACCAATAGAAACTTTTGCAATTGAAATTGAACAAACGAACACTGGAGATATGACTCTTTCAGCAAATGAAGAACAGATGAAAAAAGCTTTGCAAGATGCTGGTTTATTTGCAAAAGCTATGAATGAATATTCTTATTTGCTAATTCATAATCCAGATGTGAGTTTTGAAGGAATAACTATTAATGGAAATGCAGATTTACCTAGTCAAATTGTACAAGATCAAAAGAATGCAAGAGCACATGCTGTTACATGGAATACACAAGTAAAAAAACATCTTTTAGATACATTGACAGGCATTATAGAATACGATACAAAATTTCAAAATCATTATGAAACATTAGTAGAGGCGATTAATACTGGAAATGGAGATACTTTAAAAAAAGGGATTACAGATTTACAAGGAGGAATTCAACAAAATCAAAAGTCTGCAAAAGTATTAATAGAAGAATTAATTCAATTAAAAAATGCTATTGGAGAAGATGTTAGAACATTTGGAAGTCATAAAGAGACATTGCAATCAATTTTAAAAAACCAAGGTGCTGATGTGGAGGCTGATCAAAAGCGTCTAGAGGACCTTTTAGGACAAGTAAAATATCAGAAAGACATAGAATCTAAGGGATTAGACATGGTGAAAATCCCCTTTATTCCAACCTTGATTGCTGGTGGCATAATGATAGGTGATGCAAGAGGTAAGTTAGGTTGGCTAGAACCTGAATTAGCAAAATTGCGTCAGACTGTAGATTATAAAATAACATTGAATCGTGTAGTTGGAGTTGCATTTCATAATATTAGTGATATGCATAGTATGCTTGATAATGCTATCACTGCTCTTACTTATATGTCTACGCAATGGGAGGATTTAGATTCTCAATATTCGGGTGTACTGGGACATATTGATAAAGCTGATCAAAAAGCTGATCAAAATAAATATAAATTCTTAACCCCTAGCTTGAATGCAGCGAAAAACAGTTGGAAAACATTAAAAACAGATGTTGTCACTTTGCAAGAAGGGATAAAAATTGCAGAGAAAAAAGAACAGGATTTTTTGAATCAGCTTCGTCCAGCAAACGTTTTCTACTTTTATAAAAAAATTCATAATGCCTACACATTTGAAATAAAGACTGGAACAAATGCGCCAAATGCGTCTTATAAAGTTATGAATTTAACTAAAAACACTGTTCATAATATGTGGAGTGGAGGGGCTAATACTAACATGTGGGCTGATTGGCTTTCATTCAATCCAAATGATGAATTTGCGGTAGTAGCAGTAGTGGATGGTAAAGAATATGTTGTGTATAAAGACAAAGTACAAAATATAATGAACTGAATCTGAAAAGTAACGAAGTAATTGGAGCTGGACAATAAACTAGACACCAAGTTAATTGAAAAATTGCAATGGCATATCTCTCCTTATGTCCTAGAATACTTAGCTCAAGAAAAAGTAAATATTGAACCAAGGAGTTAGTTGCATTATGTGGATGGTTTTACCGAAAGGTTTCAAGTACATCACTTATACAATTATGTAGTTATCCTGAAGCATCTAGTGGAGTAATTTTATACAAAATTAAGTGAACGTTTTTGTACATAGATTAGTTGACATTTATATAGGTTTTTTCCATTTTCAAAGATAGTTTTGTTTTTTGTGTTATTCTTCAAAAATTATGGCTGAAATTTCTATATTCATGACTCAGTATATAATCATTGTTCGATGAAATGACATACCACGTCCCATAGAGTTTCAGACATATTACGATAACTTAAAGAAAAAAGATAATAGTAGTTAACGGTTGCTATTATCTTTTTTAAACTATTTTTCACTAAAATATCTTATCTGCTGTGCTCCTTATTTACTTTTCTAGATTTTATCCTAGTTTAAATTTTATGCATTTGAACTGTTTATACTATTTGTAGGATTTTTAGCTTTTTTGTCGAATACACTTAATGCAAGGAGGGACATTACATGATTATTAAAGATTATTTCATCAATCTTTCTATTTTTTCTTTATTAGTTAGCGCAGCAATATTTATTCAAGTGTTTACAATTAATTCTAGTCGATATTTCGAAAAGCTCTATGGAGGGATTATTGCAGTTACGTTAATGTTCTTTTCTTTTCCATACATGGGATTTTCCTACGATCTTCGAGTTGTTCCTCTTATTCTATCTTTTATTTACTTTGGTCGTATTGCTGGTTGGATTACGTTAATTAGCATAATTTTAATGCGTGTCTTTTACATTGGAGGGTATTGGGAACCTCCTGTGATTGCTTATTTAGGTATGGGGATTCTATTTTCTACTTTTAAAACTTATTTTAAAAAACTACATCCTTTTAAAAGTGCATCTTTCTATTTTTCTGTTTTTATTGGAATAAAGTGGTTAGTTGGCGTATTATTTAATACTACATTACTTTACACAGGAGGCTTATTATATATAGCGTTAGGACTTTTAATTGGGCTATTTCTTATGGAAGCCTACCAGAGATTGTATTATTTAACACAGGACTTATCTAAAATGAATCGAGAATTAAAAAAATCGAAGCAAGAACTTACAGATACCGTACATGAGCTTCAAGGAGGAATTTTTAAATTTAAAAAAGTGGGTAAGCACTTTATACACACTTTATGTGATGGACAGTTTTATCATCAAAACGGATTTTATTCTGAACAGGTGGTAGGAAAAAGCTTACGTACTATTGATGCTTCTATTATTCCTCCACATTTAGTTCCACAATTGATGAAGTACTATCTTCAGGCATGGGAAGGAAAAGAAATTATATTTGAATTACCTTGGCCAAATGATAAAACTATTATTCTTATTGCGCTTAGGCCGATTAAACGAAATGGACAAGTTATTGAAGTTGTTGGTTCTACAGTTGATATAACCGAAAGGAAAAAGGTAGAATCAGAATTAAGCGCTACCAAAGAATTATTAGAATCATTTATAAAGCACAATCTAGATGCTATTACCATTTCTGATCGAGAAGGGCATATTTTACAAGCGAATAAAGCTTATGAAAAGATATTTGGGTGGTCATCACAAGAAATCATAGGTAAGAGATTACCTTGTGTACCAGATTTTTTAATGGATGAATCGCTTAAAAATATTCAGAAAATTCTAACAGGTGAATCTGTGGTTACTAGATTAGAAACTGTTAGACAACGGAGCGATGGGAGTCTTCTCGATGTCAGTCTGACAGTTTCTCCTATACTAGATGTAAGAGGAAATGTGATAGCTTTATCAGCAATATGTAGAGACATCTCTGAAAGAAAACAAGCAGAAAGAGAACGGCATCGATTACACCAACAATTAAGAGATAGTGAAATGAAGTACCGTGCACTAATCGAACAAGCGACTGATGCGGTATATGTAGTAGAGCTGAATGAAGATAATGCTCCAAGTCGATTTATTGAGGTAAATCCTGTTGGGTGTAGAAGATTTGGATATAGTAGAGAAGAGTTGCTCTCATTATCATTTTCAAATATAGTACCACAAGATTCTCAAATGATCGTAAGGTTATTAGAAAAAATTAAAAAGGGACAAACTTCCTTCACTTTGCAAGATGAATATGTTTTTCCAACAGGAAAAGTAATAACAACTGAGTTTAGTGTTCGTGTTTTTAACTTAAATGGTAAAAAAGTTTTCCTAAGTATTTCTCGTGATATTACTGAACGGCTAAAAACAGAAGAATTATTACGAAAATCTGAAAAACTTGCTGTTGTAGGACAATTAGCGACTGTAATGGCTCATGAGATTAATAATCCATTAACTGCAATGAAAGGGTTCATGCAATTACTAAAATCAACGGAAAATGAGAATAATCAGGGTTATATTAATATAGTATCATCAGAGATTGAGCGTATAGAGAGTATTACAACTGAATTTATGGTGGTAGCCAAACCACAGGTGCTAAAAATAAAACCTAATGATATTAGTGTGCTAATGGATCAAGTTTTAATGCTACTACAACCTCAAGCAATTATGAATAATATAAAAATTAGAATCGATCTTAACCCTGGTATTCCATTGATTTCATGTGAAGGAAATCAATTAAAACAAGTATTTGTTAATATATTAAAAAATGCAATTGAATCTATGCCGATGGGAGGGGAAATTCTGATTCAATTAAATATACTTGATAATAATCAATTAAGCATTCGTTTTATCGATCAAGGGTGTGGGATTCCAAAAGAACGTATACCATACCTCGGAGAACCTTTTTATAGTATTAAAGAAGAGGGGATTGGCTTAGGGTTAATGATCTGTTATAAAATCATTGAAACACATCAGGGAAAGGTATTTATTGAGAGTGAAGTGAATAAGGGGACTATAGTTGAAGTCACTCTCCCTATTTGTACACTTCAAAATTAATATATTCTTTTACTGAAATTTTTTAAGAAACCATACAGAATGTAATGCTATTCTCTACTACGGCTCTTACTCAACTGTGTAGTCAGTTAGAAATCATAACAGGGATTTTATTAAGCATGGAGAGACTTAATCGACACTTTAACTTAGCTTATGTAGGTATCTACCGTTCTAAAAAACAATTTCTATATATTATACCAAAATAAGGAATGTACTTTTAGGATTTATAAAAAATATAATTAGGATTAAATTAAAACCTTCGAAAAAGCCTGTTATAAAAACATCCTTTCTTTAGAACCAAAAGAAAGGATGTTTTTAATATCGTAATTATGCTTGAAAACATTTCTGATTTTTACTTTTAATACATTTTTTAACTAATTTTGGTTAAGTTATTTTCAAAGGCGTTATTATTAATTCAATAAGTATATTTACATATCACCATCCCTAATTTTAAAAATAGCAATTTCCTGAAAACTATATATAGTTTCTTTCTGAAAGGAAGGGTATTATCAATTGAAACCACATGAAAGAATATCTGTTTACTCTATAGAATCTTTGCAGGATTTAATGAAATTACTAAAAAAATCTAAAGATTTTATAACGTTGGAAATTGCTTCTAATAATTCCTCTATAGTCATTTCATATTTTAGAACATTAATCGATGTAAATATATTTCATGAAGAGGTTTTGACTTATATAAAAGAGAAGAGCTTCGATTCGTTACAAGACATTCAGTCTGTCTTACCCTTTGAAAATTCAAAAATAACAAATCAAATGAAAGATATTCAGGATAGTATTTTAAACGGCCATATACTTATTCAGTTCGATACAGATAAATTAAATGGCTTGTTAATAAATGTGTCAAAGAAAGAAAAAAGAGATATTGCAAAAGCTGAAATTGAATACAATATCGTGGGTCCACAAATCGCGTTTGTTGAAGATTTAGATGTAAACTTAAATTTAGTACGTAGAAAGCTTCCAACACCTTATTTACAAATGAAGGAATTGAAAGTAGGCTCCCTTTCTAACACAACCGTTGCAATTGTATTTATTGAGGGAATTGTAAATGATCAAAATCTACAAGAAATTATAAAACGGGTGAGTCAAATAAAAACAGACCATGTTTTGGATAGTACTTATTTGATTGAGTTAATTGCAGACAATCCTAATACTATATTTCCTCAATTTTTGAATACAGAACGTCCAGACCGTGTAGCAGCTGTATTGGCAGAAGGGAAAATTGCACTTTTTGTAGATGGCTCACCTTATGCTATCACTCTTCCAACAACATTAATTGACTTTTTTTCTACGACAGAAGATTACACCATGCCTTGGATTATTGCCTCATTTTTTCGACTGTTAAGGATTTTTGCTTTTATCTTTTCTGTTTTAACGACTCCATTATATGTTTCGATCTTAACATATCATTATGAGCTTATTCCAAAAGAACTTCTTGAAACGTTGATCATATCGAGAAGTAAAGTACCTTTTCCTCCATTAATTGAAGCACTTTTTTTAGAAATAACGATTGAATTACTGAGAGAAGCGGGGACACGTTTACCAACTAAAGTGGGTTTAACTGTCGGTATAGTAGGGGGTATTGTAATTGGACAAGCGTCGGTGGAGGCAAGTCTTACAAGTAACGTACTTATTATCATTGTTGCACTTTCAGCTCTTAGTTCATTTACAGCACCAATATATCGAATTGGTAATACAATTCGAGTAATTCGTTTTCCTTTTATAATAGCTGCACACCTGCTGGGCTTATTAGGAATTGTTTTAACAAGTTCTTTCCTTTTTAGCACGCTTATTACGTACAGAATCATTAAGACGTCCTTATTTGTTCCCTTTTTATCCCACACGCCCTACAGATTGGAAAGACAGCATTATACGTCTGCCAATCTCAGCGATGTTCCGACGTCCAATTTTTTCAAAATCTAAACAGCGGTTTCGTTTTGATCCAGAAGAGGTAGAGAAAAATAAAATCATATCACGAAATGATTTTGATGATTGAATTTAACAGGGAGGAGCATTATGAAACAGATCCCAATTGAGTATCAAGTCTCTCCATATATGGTGTTTTTTTTAATTATTACTATACAGATGGGGGTTGGTATGCTTGGCTTTGAAAGGATTAGTGCAAAATTAGTTGGAAATGATGCATGGATTAGTACGCTACTTTTTGGAATATCTGTTAATCTTATGATTTGGATCATATATCAGATTTTAAATCAGGGTAATGGAGACATCATTGCAATCAATCAAAACGTACTTGGAAAATGGATTGGTGGATTGTCCAACTTCATTTTTTTATCCTATATTGTATTGTTAGGTGCAACAACACTCCATACTTATATCGAAGTAGTACATGTTTGGATGTTTCCTTCAATTTCATCTTGGGTTATAGCTGGGGCTTTTTTAGGCTTATGTTATTACATTGTGACTGGAGGATTTCGTGTAGTTGCTGGAATCGGCTTCTTTGGAATCGTTATCCCAAGCATTCTAATCTTCACATTTTTTTATCCTTTGCAGTATGCAGATTTTCGAAATTTATTTCCAATTGCACAGCATTCATTTCTAGAAATTATGAAAGGAATGAAAGGAAATATGTTTAGTTTTTTTGGATTTGAAATGTTATTGTTGTACTACCCATTTATTAGAAAGGCAAAAACGTCTCAAAAATATGCGCACTATGCAAATTTAGTAACGACTATTGTCTACACATACCTTATGATTTTAACTCTTGCGTTTTTTAGTGAAAAACAACTCGCGAGCGCGATATGGGCATATTTAAGCATGATTAAAATTATACAATTTCCCTTTATAGAGCGGTTTGAATACATTATTGTTTCTGTTTGGGCTTTTTTTATATTACCTAATGTTTCCTTTACATTATGGGGAGTAAGTCGTGGTATAAAAGAGGCACTGGGAATAAAGCAAAAATATGTTTTGCCAGTTATCATCGTATTCATCTTTGTTTTATCATTTTTCTTGAATAACCGTAATAAAATTAACTTATTAAATACTTGGACAGGTCAAATTGGCTTTATATATATATATGTATACCTACCTGTACTATGGCTAATTCAAACCGCCAAAATAAAGTTAAGGAGATAAACATGAAGCGATGGATACTTTTCCTTATATTAAGTGTCTTCTCAATAGGTTGTGCTAAAACGAAAATTGTGGATGACATTGATTTAGTTCAAGTTGCGGCATATGATACTGAAGCAGAAGGTAAGCTAAAAGGAACCTTTGCGATTGCAGCTTATAAAGGAGGCGTGGAAGGTGAAACGAAAATCTATTCAGCATCAGGCCAGACTGGTAGAGAAGTTCTTGCAAGAGCATCCGAAAAATCTTCTGGACCTCTAGAGTTAGGTCAATTGCGTGTTATTATATTTAATGAAAAAATAATTGAAAAGGGAATGCAGGAAATTTTAGAGACTTTGAACCGAAATCCCAGTGTAGGAAATGCAATTTATTTAGCAATTACAAATGTAAAAGGTGAATCACTATTAAAGGGGAACTATTCTAAAGAAAAAGAAATTGCTTCCTATCTATCCTCTTTACTGGAGCAAAATATGGCCAATGGAACGCAACCAAAAACAAATTTTTTTATGTTTTTAAACCAACTTGATGATGATGCGAGAGATTCATATTTACCGATGATATCTAAAAAAGATAACGTGTTGGAGTTAAATGGAATAGCACTTTTTAAAAGATGTAAAATGGTTGATAAAGTGAAACCTAAAGATTTATTTGTATTTAAATTGTTGACAGATACTTTTAAACAAGGCACATACCAATTCAAACTACCTGGTTCTTCAAATACTTACGCCACGATAGAGAATATAAAGGCTAGAACAAAATATAAGATGGAGGGGAATAGCAAGCATCCATTCGTAAATGCTCATATTCAAGTTAAAGCTGAAATTCAAGAATTTACAAAAACAAAAAAATTAGATAGTCCTAGAGAAATAAAAAAATTAGAAAAAATTATGGAAAAAGAAATAGAAAAAAAAGCAACTACATTGATAAAGAGATTTATTAAACAAGGCACAGATCCTATAGGACTAAGAAAGCTTGGTAGAACTCACGTAAGAAAATGGAACAGTCAAGAATGGGAAGAATCCTATAAACATTTACGTTTTCGTGTAACAGCTGATGTAAAGGTTACCCAATCTGGTGTTACAGAATAAGTAAATCAAATAAGATATAGAAAATTTAAATAAATATGATCTCGCAGGAGATTAGGGAGAAGAGAAACTATTAACAAAGCATCTCATAAACATTAAGATGCTTTGTTAATAGTTTTTATACCTGTAGCTTTATCACTTACAGTAACCATATTAGCATTCCATGAAGCATAATTTCATAATCTACACCAATACTAAAGGTTACACTTACACCTTGTTACAAGTTATTTATATGATTAAATATAAAACAGTATTAAATAAAGAAGTTCAAAAAGAATTCCCAGAGTTATATACTCAATTCATTAAGCAGACAAATAAAAAATCCATGTTATTAGAAATTGATGAAGCTAAAGAAAAAAGGGAGGAGTTAAAGAATAAATTAGTAAAATGAGTGGGCTAAAAAACTATGTTTTATGACATAATTTTTGTTTGAAATCTGTTATACTTTCAAATTCTTTCGATACAGAAATAGACATACAAAAACGCCATCCTTTCTTATAAATCTACAGAAAGAATAGCGTATTTTTCAAAAATGAGTTCCTTTATTGAAAAGCTTTGGTTCTATATGACAGATAAAAGGGCAAGCAATGCTAAAATAGCAGGAAGTCCTTGTTTTACGATAATTGATTTATTGGACGTGAAACCTCCGAAAATAGCTGCTACTACCACACAAATGATGAAAAATAATTGAATCATATAACCAATGGGATTGTTTCCAAGTATAAGTCCCCAAATGAGGCCAGCTGCTAAGAATCCATTATATAAACCTTGATTTGCAAACATAATGGCTACGTTTCGATCTCCTTCTAAATGCTTCGGCAATTTGAAAGCGCGTTGTGCTACTTTTGAATTAATAAAAAACATTTCGAGAATCATGATAAATAAATGCTCTAATGCTACGATTCCTACTAAAATAGCTGCGATTATTTCCATACTATTCTGCCTCCTTTAGTCCTTAATATAAGTTTTATACTATTTCCATTTTGCAATTCTATCAACAGGGAGAAGATATGAAGCATATCCTTCGTCGGCTACTATATCAATAGGTAGAAGTATAACTGACACATAGCGCTCTTTTTCCAAACCAAAGAATGCATTGCTATTTTCCTTGTGATTCCCTCTGAGTGGATTTGGATTATACATGTGCACGTGCTGCCAGCATGAACTGCATGGAGAGAAGTACTAGATCAATCAGTGTAGTTCCGCGATTTTTCTTGGTATGGAAGTTTTTAGGGAGGATATTTTTTTGTATGTAAAATAATAAAATGTAATTTATAAATATAAAGTTGATAAAATGAATTCGGATTAATAATATTCCCCAAGTTAATCCTATATAAACCGTTTACAAATTAATTGTCTAAGTATTTCTAAGTTTAAAGAGTGCAGTGTCTTCGTTCTTTATTGAATCAACTTTCAAATGTTGGTTCAATATTTTCTATTCTTTTGGAACTTAGTTCTCGTTTACTTCTCACAAAAGCAATAAAATCAATTATCTCTTCTGTTGAAAGTACTTCTCCATCTATTAAAAGTGTTGGATCTGGATCGTTTAGGAGTCTTGTAATATCAATTACATCTTTGTTTTGGTGTGAATGTTCAATTCGACCTAATATATAATCTACAGACGTATCAAATAAATCTGCTATTTTAGATAAAGATTGTAATGAAGGTAATCTATAACCATTTTCATAACCAGCATAGGTGCTTTTCGCAATCCCAAGTCGATCTGCTGTCTCTTGTAAGGACCATCTTTGATTTTTTCTTAATTCAGATAAACGTTCCAACATTCGTCTCATATCCCATCTAATTTTATTAAATTAATTATAACATAGAAAAAGAATCAAGAACAGAAAAAAAGTATGCGTATTGAATACAAAATCTTGATTAATTCAAATTAAGTTCTATAATGATAAGTATAAGTACGCATTTCGCGAACGATATATCGTTGTTTATTTTATGGAGGGGTTGTGTATGAAGAGAATTTTATTACTGGCAACTGGTGGGACAATTGCATCTGTGGAGGGGAATGAAGGGCTTGTTCCAGGATTATCTGCTGAGGAATTATTGAATTATTTTTCGAAGTCATCTCGAAACTTAGAAATAGATTGTAAAATCTTAATGAATATTGATAGTACCAATATGCAACCTGAGCACTGGAAAGAAATAGCTAATGCTGTTTTTAATCACTATGATGACTATGACGGGTTTGTGATTACACATGGAACGGATACGTTAGCTTATACATCTTCTGCGTTATCTTATATGCTTCAAGGTTTAAGAAAACCAGTTGTTTTAACAGGCTCACAAGTACCTATTAGTTTTAAAAAGACAGACGCAAAGAAAAATGTAGCTGATGCTCTTAGATTTGCCTGTGAGGTTGTTGGCGGTGTGTTTATTGTTTTTGATGGTAGGGTGATTATTGGGACGAGAGCAGTTAAAATGCGAACAAAAAGTTATGATGCATTTGAAAGTGTGAATTATCCATATGTTGCTGAGGTAAATGAAGATGAAGTGAAATATCATTGGAAGCCAACGTCCTCCCATAATGAACTTTCAATAAGTACTAATTTATGTACGGATGTTTTTCTTATGAAATTGTATCCAGGTACAAAGCCAGAGATATTTGATTGTTTAAAAGGTTTGTATAAAGGGGTTATTATTGAAAGTTTTGGTAACGGTGGATTACCTTTTGAAGGAAGGAACTTGCTTTCGAAAATTCAAGAGTTGACTGAAATGGGGATTGCTGTAGTGATTACTACTCAATGCCTGGAAGAAGGAGAAGACATACTTCTCTATGAAGTAGGACGGAAAGTGGCGCAACATCAAGTAATATTATCTGGAGATATGAATACGGAAGCCATCATAGCAAAATTGATGTGGACGCTTGGGAAAACTAATAAATTAGAAGAGATTAAAAAAATTATTGAAGAGCCTTTAGCCTACGATTTAACAATAAAATCTGATAAGGATTGGGAATGACTTCATATGATTTATTTAGGTTTTACATTTAATATGGGGGAGAAATTAAAATGGCAATGACAAACAAGAACGTGCGAGTGGAGAAGGATTTTTTGGGAGGAAAGGAATTACCTATTGAGGCATATTACGGAATTCAAACTTTACGAGCTGTTGAAAATTTCCCGATTACAGGGTACAAAATTCATGAAAGTTTAATTAGAGCGTTCGCAG
>NZ_BTRL01000009.1:0-70006 GCF_054771475.1 Bacillus sp. MN7755 | reverse complement strand
AATACTTGCTCTTTCATTTTTTTCATTCTCCCTTCATTTGTTTTTTGTTACAAAACTCCTATTATACTAATACGCTTGATAGAAATACGATTAATGCTGTTAATACTACTGCTCCACTCGCTGATCCTACGAAGTCGCCTTTAGTTACTTGTAATACTTGCTCTTTCATTTTTTCATTCTCCCTTCATTTGTTTTTTGTTACAAAACTTCTATTATACTAATACGCTTGATAGAAATACGATTAATGCTGTTAATACTACTGCTCCACTTGCTGATCCTACGAAGTCACCTTTTGTTACTTGTAATACTTGCTCTTTCATATCTTTCGTCCTCCTTTTTAATAAGTTATCTATATGTAATTTCTAAGAAATGTTTATTTCATAGTTTTTATGTTAGCGTTACATTAAATTCAATAACGTAACGTTTGTAACACTAATGTAACATAACTATTATTACGTTGCAATATAATTACGTAAATTTTATTACACTTTTTTTACGTTTTTTTATAAACATCCTCAAAAACCTTGTTTTAATGCACTTTCTACTAAGTTTACGTTTGTAACATTCATGTAATATTACAGTCATATAACGAAACATACCCATACCTACCTCTACTTTTGTTACAAATTAAGATAAATCTTTCATTAAGAAGGTGGAATCTATCAAATTCTTACTGATAGTTCATACGAGATAAAATACAATCTTTCCAAGATAAGTTTATATGTTTCCTCTATATAACTATGTATAATAAAAACAAAGAGGTGGTCATTTTGAAATTAATCGCATTAGATATGGATGGTACGCTACTATCATCTAATCTTGAAATCTCCAAAGAGAACTTACAAGCTATCCAAACTGCAAAAGAAGCTGGTCATATTGTAATGATTTGTTCTGGCCGTGCGAAAGAGGATGCTTTAAAACTGTTGGAAGAATATAAACTATCTCTTCCAGTTGGAGCGAGCAATGGGGCAATTGTTTATGTGGATGGAAAAGTAATTAACTCGCGTTGTATACAAAACGACAAAGTGTACAAACTTGCAAAGTTACTAGAATCTGAAGGTGTTCCGTATAAGCTATATACGAATAAAGGAGTTTATTCTCCATATACATGGCAAGATCAAGTCATGCAAGCATTCGAAGAAAACAAGCATGCACTAGATGTTACACTTGAGGAACTTGAAAGAATTACAGAAAAACAAAAGAAATCAAACTTAATTACTGATTTCCAAAGAGTCGAAGATGTTGTAAATAATCCAGAGTTAGAAATATCTAAATTCTTCATTTTAACATTTAATGCAGAGCATCGCGCACAGCTATTAAGTATGTTACAAGAAGACACTGATATTATGGTTACAGCATCTGCCCCTACTAATTTAGAAATTATGGATAAGAACGGGCATAAAGGGAATGGACTGAAACAAATGGCAGCCCACTTTAATATACCAATTGAAGATACAGTTGCTATCGGTGACAATTTTAACGATGTACCCATGTTAGAAGTAGCTGGTTTATCAGTTGCAATGGGAAATGCTGAAGAAGATGTAAAAAAACTATGTGATGTTGTAACATTAACAAACAATGAACATGGTGTTGCTCATGCAATCGAGCAATTTGTATTGAAACAAACTTCATCTAGTAAATGAAAAAAGGACTCTTTCAACCTCTGAAAGAGTCCTTCTCTTTTATACATGGTGACAAGCAACAAAGTGCTCTTCACCAACATTACGGAATTCCGGTACCGTTTGTTTACAAACATCTGTTGCAAACGGGCATCGCGTATGAAAGCGACAACCCGAAGGTGGATTTGCTGGGCTTGGAATATCCCCCTCTAGTATGATTCTCTCTCGCTTCACTGTTGGATCTGGTATTGGCACAGCGGATAACAATGCTTTTGTATACGGATGAAGCGGGTTTGTAAATAACTCATCACGTGGCGCTGTTTCCACAATCGTTCCTAAATACATAATTCCAATTTTCGTACATAAATGCTCTACTACGCTTAAATCATGTGAAATGAACAAATAAGATAGTCCCTTTTTCTCCTGTAGCTCACTAAATAAATTAATGATCTGTGCTTGAATAGATACATCTAGTGCTGCCACAGGTTCGTCAGCTACAATAAACTCTGGGTTTAATACCATAGCTCTTGCGATAACAATACGCTGACGTTGTCCACCAGAAAACTCGTGAGGGTACCGGTCAATATGATATGGGGCTAAGCCACATAACTCTAATACTTCTATCACCTTTTCACGCACATTTTCTTTCGTCGCTAGTCCGTGAGCCAACATCGGCTCACCAAGTGCTTCTCCAATTCTCATTCTCGGATTTAATGAGCTAAATGGATCTTGAAATACGAGTTGCATATTAGGACGATGTTTTCTCAATTCTTCTTTCGATAAAGCGTGAACATCTTGCCCTTTAAACTTCACTTCCCCTTCCGTTTTTTGGACGAGACGTAAAATTGTTTTTCCTATCGTCGTTTTTCCGCTTCCTGATTCACCAACGAGGCCGAATACTTCGCCTTTATTAATAGTAAAACTTACTCCATCAACTGCTTTTACATGTCCAACCGTTCTACTAAATATGCCGCCTTTAATTGGAAAATATGTTTTTAAGTTTTTTACTTCTAATAATGGTTCACTCATTGTCCCGCACGCTCCTCATATAACCAGCAAGCTACTTTATGATTCTCATCATGTATATTCAAATTTGGTGCTTCTTCTTTACATACTTCCATACAATGCTCACAACGACCGCTAAAGTAGCAAAACTCATCCAAACCAACTAAATTAGGAACTTGCCCTGGAATAGAATATAGTTTATCTATTCGTTTTCCCATCACTGGTTTTGATTTCAACAATCCTTTCGTATATGGATGTTTCGGATTTTGGAATATCTCTAGTACCGGTGCTTCTTCAATAACTTTCCCACCATACATAACGACAACGTAATCAGCCATTTCTGCTACAACGCCTAAATCATGTGTAATTAATAAAATGGATGTTTTAAATTCCTTTTTTATTTGCCTTAATAAGTCTAATATTTGAGCTTGAATCGTAACATCAAGAGCCGTTGTCGGTTCATCAGCAATTAATAACTTAGGATTACAACTAAGTGCAACAGCAATCATAATACGCTGTAACATGCCGCCGCTTAGTTCGTGCGGATAAGAATGGACGATTTCATCCGCACGGGCTATGCCGACTTTACGAATTAACTCAATTGCTTTCTTATACGCTTCATTTTTACTAAGTAATTCATGCTCTCTTAACGTTTCTACAATTTGTTCACCTACAGTAAAGACCGGATTTAGCGATGTCATCGGTTCTTGGAAAATCATCGCAATATCATTTCCTCGTAAACTACGAAGCTCTTTCTCTTTCATTCCTAAAAGACTTTTTCCTTCATATAAAATGTCTCCGCCTACTACACTGCCTGATTCAGCAATAAGTCCCATAATAGATAAGGCTGTTACACTTTTCCCGCAACCCGATTCACCTACAACACAAACAGTTTCACCTTCTCGAACTGCAAAGCTAACGTGATTCACAGCCTTTACTGTCCCTTCTTCTGTCTGAAAGTGTGTTTGTAAGTCTTTCAGCTCTACTACCGCTTTACTCATATTCTCTCACCTACCGTCTCATCTTTGGATCTAACGCATCACGAAGTGCATCACCAAGTAAGTTAATTGATACAACTGTTATAAAGATTGCAAAACCAGGCGGAATCCATAACCACGGACGCTTTTGGAAATCAAGCAATGAGTTCGCTGCACTAATCATGTTTCCCCATGATGGTGTAGGTGGGACGACGCCGAGACCTAAGTAGCTTAGTGCGGATTCACTTAAAATAGATCCAGCCACACCCAAAGTTGCTACAACAATAAGCAACGGTAAGACGTTAGGAACTAAATGATGAATAATTTTCCGAGAATCCTTTAATCCTAATACATCTGCTGCTTGCATAAAGGATTGCTCCCGCAACGTTAAAATTTGTCCTCTCACAAGACGGGCAAGTCCTGGCCATCCTACTAAACTTAAAATAATCATTACAACATATAAACGGTATTCCGATGGTAATTTCCATTCTGATAAGATTGCTCCCATTATAATAAGTAACGGTAATCCCGGAATGGACATTAAGACATCTGCAACACGCATAATTAAATGGTCTACAATACCTCGATAAAAACCAGCAATTGCTCCTAATAGAGCACCTAGTATAACAGATAGTAGCATCGACGCTAAACCAATTGTTAATGAAATACGTCCTGCTTGCATAAGTCTAGTTAAAATATCCCGTCCCAACTGATCTGTTCCAAGCCAATGTGATAGGTTGGGTGGTTTATTAATTTGTGTTACTTGTACTTTTCCATCAGCATATGGTGAAAAGATTGGACCGATAAAACTAAATAAAAACATAAATATTAAAATGTATAATCCATACAATGCCATCTTATTTTTCTTAATTTTTTTATACGCTTGGCGCCATGGTGATGATTCGTTTCCCTTTTTCCGTTCTTTCTTTTTCTCTATTATTGGTGTAATAGTCTCCATATCTTTCCCCCCTTACTTCAAGCGAATTCTTGGATCAACAAACGCATATACAATATCCGCTAAAAAATTTGCCATAATTGTTAAACATGAAAGAAACATCGTAAAGGCCATTAATACCGTATAATCACGGAAGTTTAATGCTTCTAATTGAATGCTACCGATTCCTGGCCAGTTAAAAATCTGTTCAATAATAATAGCTCCTGAAAATAAACCTGGTAATTCAAAAGCGAGTAATGTAATTGCTGGCAAAATTGCATTTTTCAATGCATGTTTATAAATAACAGTTCTTTCTTTTAAGCCTTTTGCACGAGCAGTACGAATATAATCTTGCCTAATAACATCCAACATGCCAGTTCTAAAATATCGTGTTAACGATCCTACACCAAGAAGCGTTAAAATAAACACCGGTAGAATCATATGACGTAATACTTCTAATATGTATGCTATCCCTGTTGAGTTACTCCCAATATCAATCATGCCACCAATAGGTAATAACTTTAAATCAACTGCTAATAATTTAATTAAAAATAACCCGATAAAGAATGATGGAAATGACATTGCTGCAAAGACACCGATCGTTACCAATCTATCAAACCAAGAATGCTGCTTTGTTGCAGAAATAACCCCAATAATAAGAGCAATAATCCAAGTGAAAAATAAAGCTGCAACAGCAACGATAAATGTATTCCAAATAAATTTATTAAGTAATGAAGTTACCGGTTCTTGATACTGTAAAGAAAATCCAAAATCACCATGCAAAGCATTCACTAACCAGTGAAAATACCTTTCAATAATTGGTTTGTTTAAGCCATATAATTCCCTTAACTCTTGAGCTCTCTCTGGTGTTAACTTTGGATTTGAATCAATGTAATCCCCCGGCAAAAGTGCAAATAAGAAAAAAATAATAATAGATGTACCAAACAATGTAGGGATCATTTGAAGGAACCTACGAATGATATATGTTTTCACCTTTTGTCTCCCCAATCCTATTTACTTAAAAATAGAAGAACATTTTTTCAAAACAGCTACTATTCCCTTGCTGTGTGAAAAAACGTCTTCTATTATTTAGGTCAACCCTTATTGTTCAATAGATAACACTGGTAAGTTGGAACTGATGCTATCGTACTTTTCTGGATCAATTCCTTTTATACGTGCATTATGAGCATAAAGTAGTTTACGATAGTTTAATAAAATAACTGGTGGATCATCACTTAACTCTTTATACAGTTCTTTATAAATTGCTTTACGTTTTTCAATATCTGTCGTCCCTATACCTTTTACAATCAAATCATCTACTTTCGGATTATTATAACCCGTATCACTTTTTGGATTAGTTGATAAGTACTCACTTACAACTTCACTTGGATCACTAATTCCTGGTGTTGAAACTGCCGCTAAATCGTAGTCGCCTTTTCCTACTTTTGAAAGCATCGTATTAAAATCCATCAACTCTGGATTTAATTCAACACCGATTTCTTTGTAACTTTCTTTTGCGATTGGAATAAAGATATCATTTGTTTTACCTGTATTTGATGCGTAGTATGTTAATTTTAACTTTTGACCATCTTTTTCACGAACCCCGTCAGAACCTACTTTCCAACCAGCCTCATCCAATAATTTTTTAGCCTTTTCTACGTCGTGTGGATATTTATTAATACCTTCTTCTGTATATGCCCATGAAACTGGAGCAATTGGTACGTTAGCAACAGAGCCATATCCTTGTAAAGCTGTATCCACATACTTCTTACGGTCTAATCCATAAGTAAGTGCTTGGCGGACCTTTTTATCTTTCAAATACGACTTCTTATTATTTACATAGATATAAGCAATATCACTTGATGATTCAAGATTAATATTTGCAAACTCTAATCCTTTTAATTGGTCTATATTCTCAGGTTTCGCTCTAAATCCACTATAGTCCAGTTCACCTGTTTGGAATAATTGGAATCCAGTATCACCTGATGTGATTTTGTAAATAAAGTTTTTGATTTTTGGTTTACCTGCATAATAATTTTCGTTAGCAACAAAGCGTACTTCTTGACCTGGAACATATTTTTCAAATTTATATGGACCCGCTGCAATTGGTTGCCCATATAATGCTTTTAAATAGTCTAAACTTGTATTTTGTTTATAATCTTTTCCATAATAAGCTTTTGATAGTACTGGGCCACCTAAATTAGTTAGCGCCTGTGAATTAACCTTTTCAGTTGTAATTTTAATTGTCTGTGGATCAACAACTTGGATTCCTTCAATAGAAGTTGCTTTTCCTTCTTTATATTCTTTCCCGCCTTTAACAGCATACTGAGCAATATCCAATCCACCTTCATACGCTTTATCATGAAGTAGTGTTAGTGTAAATGCTACGTCATCCGCGGTTAAAGGCGACCCATCACTAAATTTTAAATTTTTACGTAAGTGGAATGTATATGTTAACTGGTCAGCAGAAATATCCCATTTTTCTGCAAGGTCCGGAACAGGTTTACTTTGTTTGTCTGTTGTTACTAGTGATGCAAAGATAACAGACGTTACATTTCCATCCCAACCATTATCTTGGAAATACGGAAGGAAAACTCCCCCTGGCTTAGAAATGGCTGTAATAAAAGTATCTTTTCGCTGATTTGCTTTCTCTGGACTTTTCTTTTTATCTGTAGCTGGAATTGATTCAATCTTAGCGTCTTTTAAATCCTGTTTTTTTACTGGTTCTGTAGAAGCCGTATCCTCCTGTCCCCCACAAGCAGATAACACAAGCGAACTACTCAGTAATACCGAAAATACACCAGCCCATTTTTTTGTCTTTTTCTTCATTGTCCCCACCCTAACTGTTTAATAGTTATACCCTTTGAACTTATAAGCTTATGTATGCCTCCCACAGCACATTTATAGCCAATCGGAAAAGTCGGTTTTAATCGTAAAAAAATAGATGTTTTTGAGGGGTAACAATCCTATTCCGACCTTTCCGGTAGACTTTATGGTTATTAGCTTATATCTTCCGTTATATTTTGTCAATTCTTTCTAAATAAATATTTTTAGAATTTTTACAAAATTATTGTTCTATCTTTAATTTAGGTAAACTTAACAAAATACCGTTATAGTTATCTTCTTGCAATCCTTGAATGCGTGCATTATGTGCAGACACAACTTTACTATTATTTAGGAAAATAACAGGCGGATCTTCGCTTAACTCTTGATATAACTTTTTATAGATTTCTTTTCGCTTTTCAATATCCAACGTTTCTAATGCTTGCTTAGCTAATTCATCTACTTTCGGATTATGGTATCCATCATAGTTTCGTTTACTTGTTGAAACAAACTCCTCAATTGTTCCACTTGGATCATCAATCATTGGCGTAGATACCATCGCTAAATCATAATCACCTTTTATTACTTTTGAAATCATCGTATTAAAGTCCATATATTCTGGGTTAAACTCTACACCAAGCTTTTTATAATCCTCTTTCATCACAGGAATCATCACATCATTTATTTTACTTGCAGAAGAAGCAAAATAACTTACCCTCAATTTTTGGCCATCTTTTTCACGGATCCCATCCGAGCCTGCTTTCCATCCAGCCTCATCCAATAATTTCTTTGCTTTCTCTAAGTTATAATCATATTTATTAATACCTTCTTCTGTATATGCCCACGAAACTGGCGTAATCGGTATATTAACGAGTGAAGCATACCCTTGGAAATACGTATCAATAACCTTTTGACGCTCTAATCCGTAAATAAATGCTTGGCGGACACGTTTATCTTTAAAGTATGGTTTCTTATAGTTCATTTTAATGTATCCATAAGAACTTCCTGTATACACATTAATATTAGCAAAACCTAAATCTTTTAATTGTTCAACCGTCTCCACGTTTGTTGTAAAACCATCATAATCTACTTCTCCTGCTTGAAATTGTTGTAGCTTCGTATCACCTTTTGTAATTTTATAAATAAAGTGCTCAATCTTTGGTTTTCCTTCAAAATAATTTTCATTTGCTACAAATCGAACCTCTTGACCCGGAATATATTTATCCAATTTATAAGCTCCTGCCCCTACCGGCTTTCCATACAACTCTTTTAAATACTCCAAGTGTCCTTGTTTATACTCTTTCCCGTAATAAGCTTTAGATATAACTTCTCCGCCGATTAATGATAGTGTTTGAGCATTTACCTTTTCAGTCGTAATCGTAATTGTTTTCGGATCAATGACTTGAATTCCCTCAATAGAGGTTGCCTTTCCTTCTCTATAAGCTTGCCCACCTTTTATTGCTGTTTGGCTTATATCAGTCGCACCACTATAAGTTGGATCATGTAATAACGTTAATGTAAATGCTACATCATCTGCAGTTAACGGCGAACCATCACTAAACTTTAAATCATCTTTCAAATGAAATGTATATGTAAGCTGATCCTCCGAAATATCCCACTTCTTCGCTAATATCGGAATTGGCTTTCCTTCCTTATCCAGCCCAACAAGTGGAGCAAAGATAGCTTGCGTTATATTACCATCCCATCCATTCTCCATAAAATGCGGAAGAAATATTCCCCCAGGACTTGGCATGCCAACTACAAAAGTATCTTTTCTTTCTTTTTCTTTTATAGGACTTTTTGCTTTGTCGCTTGCCTTAATAAATTCATCTTTTACTTTCGGTACGTTCCCAGCTTCATTTGTACTTGCTTCCTCTTGACCACATCCGGCTAGCAATACTGACACACTAAGACATGTAGACAGTACTCCTTTAAAAGTTTTTCGCATCATTTTCACCCTTACTTCCTTTCTAAGTATGTAACAACATAAACCCCTTACTGTAACTATTTTTATTTTTCCTATAAAAATAGTATGAATTAATTTCAAGATTATTCCTTTCCCTTAAACATGTCAATCATTCTCTTTTAATTCGTATAAAAAACTTAAAAATTCACTTCTATTCGTTCAGTATGAAACATAGAATACTAATAACCAATTACCAAAAAGGGGGCGAAAACATGGACAACCTATTCCAATACGTCCTGCACTACGTATTATTAACAATTATGATAGTCGGGGCACTATTACTATTCCCATTCTTCCCAAAGTTCGTCCTCTTTTTAGCTTTTTTTATTATGCTCGGGATCGCTATAATCATTTCAACAAAGGAAGATGCCACACAAAAAGAAAGCAGAGTTCAGCGTGTAAAGCTGTAACTCTGCTTTTTTTGTTCTCAATCATGAATTGCTGTTACATATACTTATGTCTCGGGAAATAATTAACCGATCCCAAAAGTTCCTAATACTATTTATGTTTCACAGCCCATGTAAATTACGGAACAAAGATTTATCAAACTTACTGTTTCACGTGAAACACAACTTTTATTTATCTCTTAAAGTAAAATATCAGTATAAAAAAGCGAATTCCCTTCAGTAAAACTGAAAGGAATTCGCTTTTTATTTTTCACTCCACAATATTCTCTAACTCATTATATAACTCCGCTCGTAACAACTCTTTCTTCGTTTTTTCTTCATACAATTGTTCAAGCATTTCAACATCAACTACATGTTCCATTTTACACTCAAGCGTATATATATCTTCTTCTACATGCATTAACTCTGTTTCAATCTCCTCAACATTCCTAGCTTCTTTCTTTTTTACAGGGGCTGTTTCAATACTTTTTCTTCCTTGGCGTTGCTGCTTTATTACTTGCGTCTCGAGCTTTTCCTCCCACTTTTGACGCGCCCATGCATAGTTACCTGCAAACTCAAATAATTTGTGCTCATCAATCCAATACGTCTTTTCAAATAACTTATTTAAAAAATAACGATCATGTGAAACAGCCAGAATCGTCCCATTATATTGTTCAAGAGCTTCCTCTAAAACTTCCCTTGATTCAATGTCGAGATGGTTTGTCGGCTCATCTAATATTAAAAAATTAATGTCTTGATACATAAGTTGCGCGAGTCTTAACCTCATTTTTTCTCCACCGCTCAGTTGTGTTACTTTCTTAAACACCGCTGGACCATAAAATAAAAACTTAGCTAATATATGTCTCGCTTCTCCCTCTGTTACAGCTACATATTCCCTGAAAGCCTCTAATACATTACTCCTCATATTTCCGTACGCATGCTGTGATAAATAACCAATTTTCACACTACTACCAATCCGAATTTCTCCAGCATCTGGTTCCAGTTCTTCTAATAATAACTTCAGTAGCGTTGTCTTTCCTGTGCCATTACGACCAACGATAGCCGCACGCTCTTGAAAACGAACATGTAAATTTGCTTCGTTAAATAAAGGGTGATCAGCAAACCCTTTACTCACTTCTTTCATTACAACAACATCTTTTCCGCTTCTCTCTTGCCCTTCAAACTGAAGTCCCATTTGTTTTCGTTCTAAAATAGGTTTCTTTAGTTTTTCCATGCGTCCCAGTGCACGTTCCATACTTCTCGCTCTCTTATGCAATCCTTCATTCGGAGGATTCGCCTGATTTGCCCATTCACGTAGTCGCTTTATTGCTTCTTTCATTTTCTTTATTTTCTTTTGCTGTTCTTGATAAGCCTGAAACTCGTGGAGCAATCTTTCTTCCTTTTCTTCAACGAACCGAGAATAGTTTGTATGATACACGTGAATCTCTCCATCTTCTAAATCAAAAATCTTTGTTACAACTTCATCAAGGAAATAACGATCATGTGAAATGACCATAACCGTTCCATTGTATTCTTTTAAAAATTGCTCTAACCATTCGACTGCAAATAAATCCAAATGATTTGTCGGTTCATCTAATAAAAGTAAATCTGGTTTCTGCAATAGCATGTATGCAAGGCTTACTTTTGTTTGTTCTCCACCACTTAACTCCAGAAATGTTCGAGGGAATAGTTCTGTCACCTGTAGACCATTTGCCACCTTCATAATATTCGCTTCTATTTCATAACCACCAAGAAACGCAAACTTTTCTTGGATTACTCCGTACCTCTCCATCAACTTTTGTAAAGCAGACAGTTCCAGTTCTTCCTCCATATTTTTTTCTAATGCACGCATTTCTCTTTCTAATTCCTTTTCTGTTTTAAAAGCAGAATTCAATACAGCATATACAGTCATACCCTCATCAAATTTCGGAATTTGTGCCACATGACCAATACGTGTACCTTTCTTCATATGAATGGTCCCTGCATCCAAACTTTCCATTCCAGTTAGAAGCTGAAAGATTGTTGTCTTCCCACTACCGTTACGACCAACTAATCCAACACGTTCACCATTCTTTATTTCAAGTGATATATTTTCAAATATGATGTTTCCACCAAAAGATTTCGTTATATTATTTACACTACAAATTGTCATTTTCCGTACTCCTTTCAATATAAAAAACCGTGAGAAAGAAACATTCCCCATGGTTTTCGGCATAGAAAAAGGAAGCCAAATAGCTCCCTTTTCACACGTTTATTAAAAATGGGTGAAGAGATTTCTATTGTTCAATAGCTACTATGCAATTGTTAAAAAAGGACAGACGTATCCCGTTAACAACTACATCATGAAAAATCGCACGACAAAAATAGATAAAATCTAAAAATTTGGCACGCGCAGCTAAAGAACATTTCATCTCATTCACCTCTTTCGTACGGAATTTAATACTTACTTCTTTATTATACTTTCCCATTTCATGTTTGAATAGTCATTTTTCTGAAAATAATGAAGATAGACTAAACATTTCAATAAGTGACATCAAATCTTACAAAACTGTTATGTTCACGTAATGGAAAGCGATAGTACGAAAAGATGCCTCCCTATACAATAAAGGTGTAAACAAGAGAGAGAACAAAAGGAGGAAACAATCATGACAAAAGAAATCGTAAAAGCAATCTTTGAGGTATTAGTGAACGGACAAGCAGTTGTAAAAGAACTAAACAAACTATAAAAAGGAGTGAAGGAATATGATGAACATGGTAAAAATGATTTTACATGCTTTAGTTGATGCAAAAGCAGTTAGCCAAGAACTAAACCAACAATAAAAAGGGGTAAAGGAATATGAAGAAAGCCATTGTTATAATTGCAAGTACAGCAATTGCCTTATACACAATAAAAAATAGAAAAAAGAAGCATAATAAAAATGATCTATATTATCCATACGCATTATTAAAGAAAGAATAAAAGACAAGGTACCCTGTTGTAACGAGGATATCTTGTCTTTTATTTTTCCTATTCCCTTTAAAGGATTTCCCTCTCCCTTTCCCGAATGTATTAAGCGGGATTTTTATACATATTTTAAAGGGGCATATATACAAATGGATACACAACAACTATACTTTTTAAACGATATTGGCAAACAAAAACCAGAAAGCATTCGGAATAGAAGCGCTACATGTCCTTTTTGTGACAGAGAAAATTTAACGGATATTTTAGCAACTGAGGGCTCAATTATTTGGCTAAAAAACAAATTCCCTACATTAAAAGATACATTTCAAACGGTGCTAATCGAAACAGATAATTGTGAAGACCATATTGCGACATATACAGAAGAACATATGAAATCGCTAATTCGTTTCTCCATTAAACATTGGTTAGACTTACAGAAGAATGAAGAATTCACATCTGTGATTTTATACAAAAATCATGGTCCATTCTCAGGCGGGAGTTTGCATCATGCACACATGCAGATTATCGGAATGAAATATGTAGACTATCTCGATAACGTAGACACGGAGAACTTCCAAGGAGTCATTGTACAAAAAAACGAACACATTGAACTCAATATTTCAGATCGTCCTATTATCGGTTTTACTGAATTTAATATCATTATTGAAGATGTTAGATGCATAGATGAATTGGCAAATTATATTCAACAAACTGTACGTTACATACTGACAGATTTCCATAAAGGATGTAGTAGTTATAACTTATTTTTCTATCATTTAAACGGAAAAATCATTTGTAAAGTTGTTCCTAGGTTTGTCGTCTCACCCTTATATGTAGGATATAAAATACCACAAGTTTCTACAAAGCTAGAAGAGGTGAAAATACAACTCGCGCAGTACTTCACGAGAGAAGAAGATAAAATTATTCATAAAAAAACAGAGTAGGTATAGAAAACCTACTCTTTAATCACACCTTTATTTCGATAGTACACATTCTCTAATCCGACGTTGTACTTCATGTTATTATCCGTCCACTCTGGCCCTAAGTTCCCTGGCCATCCAGATGTATTTGCTATATATTTTAGTAATGCAAAATCCGTCAAGCCTTTTTGCACCCCACGCTTATATCCTTTCATTAAATGCGGCATTGCAATTTGCGCATTTATACGTGGATCTTTCAGCTCATCATCAGTTAAATGATCTGGTGCAAGCCCACCACCACGATGCAATTGAAACAATCCGAATGAAGTTCCGTTATCTCCAACACTTCTTGGATTTAACCGACTTTCATGTTCGGCAATTGTAAGAGGTATCCATTCTGGAAGATTAACTTTCTTTGCTTCCTCTATAATAATTTGTTTCATCTGTTTTGCTTCTTCTGAGTCAACATAGCTTGTCTCATTCACTAACTTGCCCATTCCTTCAGACTTTCCTTGGAAATATAAGTACACCCCAAGAACAACTAAAAATCCTACAAAGAATTTCTTCACTACTTCTACCTCTTTCTCCGCTGAAATTTGTCCCCTTTCAGCCTTCTTCCCTTACAATTACCCACATTCTATCATTCTCTTACCCTTTTATCATAGCAAATAACTATACATATTATCATCATGCTTTAGACCGATTTTGTGAAAAAACAGCTGGTAAATACGTGCAAAAATGTAACTTTCATAGACTGAAACGCTTTTTTTGTATATAATTGTAAACTGAATTCTAAATATAAACTAGGAGAATACTAATATGAAAAAATGGTTGCTACTCTTATTTTGTTTACTACTATTAATTCCTGTCCCTATTTCCGCACAAAAAAACGAAAATCCAAAAGTCCTTATTTTATACAGTTCGATCGATGATCAAATTACAAATGATACCCAAATACTTAATACACAAGTAGGACATTTTACTAATAACATAACAATAAAAAACATAAAACAGTTAGCTGAAATAACTGATAAATCTTCATATACACATGTTATTTACATAGGTGAAAAACAAGAAGAACTTTCCACTGAAACAAAAGAATTTCTAGAAAATTTCTCAGGGCCAATACTAGTTTTAGGTCAAAATATAGAACAATTATCCAATCGTTTTTCATTTATCACACTTAAAAATGAAGATATAAACTCTGATACAATTGAATATCCAACACGTAAACTAAAGAATACATTAGAGGACGAACGATCCATTAAAAACCTTGATACAAATGGAACAATTCTTGCCAATGCTTTAAAAGGAAATACTACTTATCCATTAATTGTACAACAAAATAATTCTTATTATGTTGCAACTTCTAACCTCTTTGATTGGATATCTTATTATATTGGCGAAAGCCTATTTTCTTACTTTGAACAAAAGCCAACGACAAATAAAGTGGAAGCTTATTTACGTCTTGAGGACGTTCATCCAGCCGCAGATATAAATCAATTAACAGAAATTGCTGAATTACTAAAAGAGAAAAAGATGCCATACATGATCACTGTTATTCCTGTATATACGGATCCAGAGACAGGTAAAACACTACATTTAAAAGATAAACCCGAACTAGTCGATCTTTTACGCTCTATGCAAGATGATGGTGCAGCAATTATTATGCATGGTTATACTCACCAATTTTATGATAGTGAAACTGGTGAAGGTTTTGAATTTTGGGACGTAAAAACAGACCAACCAATTCGTCAACCGAAGCATGAAAAACCAAAAACAAAAGATGATTTCCCTAATATAGAGGCATATAATACATACATAAAAAAAGGGGAAGAATTTGAAGAAAAATATACGACTGATCATATTGAAAAAGGGATTCAAGAACTTGTAGATGCTAAACTATATCCTATCGCATTTGAAGCACCTCATTACACGATGTCTCAAAAAGGATATGAAATATTATCAAGGTATTTTTCAACTTATGTAGGACAACTACAGTTAAGTGATACAACTTGGAAGTCCATGCACTCTCCAGCATACAGAAGTACACCATCATTCTTACATGGAATGAAATTAATGCCTGAAACAGTTGGCTTTATTGAAGAAGATAAGCCACAAGCTATTGCAAAGATGAAAGCAAATGCAGTATCTGTTGCTAAATTATCTGACGGGGTTATTGGTGCATTCTATCATCCTTACTTAGGTGTGAAACCATTAAAAGAAGTGTTAAAGGACCTAGAAAGCATTCCAAACATAGAATGGATTGATTTACAAAAAGAAACAAATGAAGTGAAAATGAAAGATATTCATATCACTACTAATAAAGACGGGATTCACGTTGAAAAACCAACAAGCGCAAGTGACGTAATGGATTATATAAAACAATATGGATTCTTCCTTCTACTTGGTTTCTTCGTCATTGTCTTTCTTTTATTATTAAGACGTGCGAAAAAATTAGAATCCTAATACAAAACCACCAAGCAGAATGCTTGGTGGTTTTTTTAACTTAAACCAAAACGTGGCATATTATTAATAACCCATTGATTATTTTCATAAATAAATTCAACTTCTACTTTTTCAGTTACATTATCATAGTCATTATACGTTTCTACCTGTGCTTTTATTTTCTCATCCTTTAACTCGGCAGAAATAATTTTTGTAAATTTAGTTGCTGCTTTTGACCCTGGATCTCCAATAACATAGTGCATTTTTCCATTTAACTCTTTAATATACTTACTCTTCATATACTCTGCTATAAATGATTTTGAGAAGTACGTAGATAGCGTAGTCTCTAAATTATCTTTCTTATTATAAATAGGATTCACTAATTCCCCGTATGAAAAATCCCCTACTCGTTTTGGGTTTCCTGTTAGTGCAGCCATTTGAACATTAGTCAGTTCCTTCTGTGCATTCCATACTTTCTGTAACATAACGTTATCTGCTAGCTTCTTATCTTTTACTTCATTTGATTTCTTTGTATCCAGATTCATGATAGTTCCATTATCCGTATAGAGATACATATCTCCTGCTACAAAATATAAATAGGATTTAGTTGGTTCAACCGCTTTATTATAAATTACTTTTTCATTTCCACCATTCATTTTCTTCTTATATACTCCGTCCTTTTTTAAATAATAAAAAGTATCCCCTTTCACATTCATCTGCAAGGCATCCTTTACCAATAACTTTTCATTATTTTGTTGAAGGTCTATCTCATATATACCGTGCTCAGCTTCATTTGTTTCAAAAGGTAACGAAAAATCAACAACAGCATATAATTTTTCATTATTATACGTAGCACTAGATATTGTTGCATAATTTTCTTTTGACCAAGTTTTATTATCTTTTGTCACTTGTGTTCCACGATTTTTATTCCAATGTAGAATACTATCATCTATCGTTCGAGACCAACCGGAGTTTTGAAATGCAGCTTCTTCTTCCTGTCCCTTCTTCAAATCCATTTTTGCGATCCCTACAATGTCAAAACCACCATGCTCAGAATATTTTTTCGGATAAAATAAAGTTTGATCTTTAATATAAACATAGTTTGTATCCTCTTTTAACGTGTCTAACTTTTTGCTAGATATATCATACTTCATTAAAGAAGATAATCCCGCATTCTTCTCTTCATCCGTATGAATAAAATATAAAGCTTTGTTTTTTATATTTATGTAAGAAGCATTTACACCTTCTACTACACATTCCGAAGTCTGAAATTGATCTTTCGTACGATAGATGCCTCCTGTATTTTTATCACCATTTACCGCATAGTAAACCCATCCCTTACTCTCTACCATCTTCCCTTTATTAGAACTGTTTCCAACCGAATTCCCGTTTTTCTCAGTTTCTTTCATCTGTTTTTCAACTACTGGATCAATTTGTTCTTCCAATTTTTCTTGTGCTACGTTTGTATTTGTCACCTTTTTTTCCGATTCACACCCAAACATTGCAAGTGAAAGCATCCCAGTCATAATTGTAATAGCTATTTTTTTATATACTTTCCCCATTCTCCTACCCACTTCCTTCACAAAATTAAACACATCATGAATTATATGGAAAAATAGAAAAAATATCCATAAAAAAAGATAAGAGTAACACTCCTATCTTTTCAAATAAAACCGAATGGTATTTCCATATAATGTTTCTGTAACCTTATCAATAGATATGTTTTTTATGATACTAATTTCATTTAATACTTCTCTAATCATTCTTGGGTGCGTCATAACGTCCTTTTGAAATTCCCACGGCCCATCTGTTTCTACCATCATATATTCAAGCGGATAATATGAAACGATTTTTCTAATTTTCTCCTTATGTAAAACATCCGGTGTAATAGAAATATGATAACCATTCGTCATCATCCGTTTCATTGTCTCCTCACTTCCTTTAAACCAATGGAAGTGCGCACGTGAAACTTTATATTCTTCAAGTAAATCACATACAATGTCAGCATCTTCATAAACTGCGTGCAATACAATTGGTAAATCATACTCACTAGCTAGCCCTATAAATCTTTTCAATACAGCTATGTATGGATCTAGAGTAATCCTTTCATCTTCTTTCCTTAAATAATACGGTAAGCCTACTTCACCAATCGCTACTATATCCTCTACATGATCTTCAATTAATTTATAGATTTGCTTACATTCTTCTTTATGAAGCGGTTGCTCTGGATGAAAACCTATTGCTGGATGTACAAAAGGATATCGCTTTGCTAAAGATAAAGTTTCTTTACATGATTGATAATTCATAGATACCGCAATAAGCCCCTTTATCTCTTTACTATTTTCCACATCTTTCAGTAATCTACTTCTCTCTTCATCCTTATATTGGTCAACATGTATATGACTATCCATCCATTTCATCTTTATTCCTCCATAAAAAAAACAAGAAAGGATCTCCCTTCTTGTTTTATCATCTATATTATTTAACAATTAAGTTTGTTATGATATCAAATAATCCAATACATACTACGGCAACAGTAAAGTAGCTACAGAAATCTTTAATTGGAAACTTCACTACTTCTTCTTTAAACATCCCATTCTTCTCCCTTCTTACTATATCCCTAATTATTTTTATCTATTTGTATCTATTATGCAAAAAATATGACAAATTTACTATCGAATTAACTTACGTAAACCTTACAATGTTGTAAGGTTTATAAAAAGGGCCCCATCTACATACAGATGAGGGCTATTAAAAAGTAGTTGGTTTTTCATTCTTCATTACATTACAAACAGAAAGTAATACAGTGAGACTTTCTAATTACACTATATAAAATTCACTAGCTTTTAACCATCGAATTACATTACAGAAGACTTACATGTTTGTAAGCTATGTGTAATGTAATTCGATAGTTTCCCTTATCTATATTTCGTACAATAAATTTAGAAAGTAAGCCAAATAAGAAGAACACTCGCATAACCAAATCACATTGCTAGTAGCTACTCTTCTTATACCTTTCACTCATGCTACTACAATGTACCCCCTTCCCCTTTATATAATAAAAAAGCCTTAGCCCATATGGACTAAGGCTTTTTTACGCACCTAAATATACCCCTACCTAGTATTTTCGTTTTCGACAAAAAATAGGCAGGGGTATATTTTGCTATCTCATCGCTAAAAGTTTACTCTTTGCATTAATAGGAATATTTACAGCTTCAATTTCTTCAATTGACTCGCCGTAGCGTCCTTTTGCGTACACCTTTAATGCTTCATCTCTCTTTAACATATGCTTAACAGTCTTCTTTATTTTTTGTTCTCTTCCACGTTCGTCAAATGCAATAAATTCATATTCATACCACTCATCACCAACATGCTGACCAATTGTATTCACAACCGTATAGTATTCTTTCGTCTTATAAAGCGGATTATATTTATCGATAACTGGTCCAAGTTTCGTAGGCAGTAACATTACTACTATCACTAGCATCGCTATTATAGTAGTGATCATTTTTTTCTTCATAATAAACATTCCTCCTCTGCAGGATCTATATACATCCATTTTAAAAAGAAGGAATAAAATCTACTATTGAATCTCATTACATTACACTTACATTTTTGTAAGAATAAAAAAAGGTGAACGAATTTACTCGTTCACCTTTTAGCTCGCTTTAAAGCCACCACCAAGTACATCACGCACATCGTGAATAACAACGAAAGCATCTTCATCTACTCGACTAATAACTTGCTTTAACTTAACAAGCTCTTGTTTATTAATAACAACATATAAAACTTCTTTATTTTTACCAGTATATCCGCCGCGTCCTTCTAGTACAGTGACACCGCGTGTCATGTTTTTCGTAATAGCCTCACGTATTAGGTCTGGTTGATTCGAAATAATTGTAACAGCTGTTTTTGTATCCATTCCTTCTACAATAAAATCAATCACTTTCGCTCCGATGAATACTGCAACAAGTGTGTACATCGCTTTTTCTTGTCCTATTATAAATACAGAACCAGCAATTACAACGATATCAATAATAAGTACGCCTTTACCAACACTCCACCCTAAATATTGATTTGCTAACTGTGCTAAAATTGCCGATCCTCCTGATGTACCTCCAGCTTTGAACATACAGCCTAATCCGATACCTACAAACAAACCAGCAAATAAAGCTGCTAATAGTGTATCACTATTTACATGATACTCAATATGTTCTGTAACATATAAAAACAAGGATGTTTCTACAATCCCTAAAATTGTATAAACCATCGTTTTTTTATCAAAAAACTTATAACCAATAGCTAGTAAAACTGCATTTATAGCAAAGTTCACAATCCCTGGTGACCAATCAAATAAGTAGTACGTAACAACCGTTAAACCAATAATTCCACCTTCCGATAAACGGTTTGGAATTGCAAAGTAATTAATACCAATTGCGAATAATAATGAACCAATTGTAATTAGTGTTATTTCCTTTATACGTTGATTAACCATAGTTCATCCCCTCCCCCCATTTGACATTGTATCACTATCTCCTAGAGGTTTAGAAGTGGTTTTTATTCCTCATTTTTCCTCTTAAAGATCGAGATATTATGTTTAAACAAAGGGGTGATTAATTATTCACATTTGCTCTAACTGCACGAACAAATCGCTCCACATTCCCTTTCTGAATATGCTTAGCTCTAACCGTTTCTTGATTACAAGTAAACTCAAAGTACGGATAAAAATCTATGCTATCTATATGCAAATATGAGTACTCTTTAAATGTTGAAGGATAGTACGGAAATTTCCCGTAAAACAGGAGACGTCTAGTAGTGGCAACAAAAATTCCATGTTGATAACATAACGTGAAATTATCCTTCTCAAAGATCCCTACCATAAAGGCTAAAATCTTTTCGTCATCTTCTATATACTTTTTCATACTTAATAAAAGTTCATTCATGCATATCCCTCCAAATACTATTCTTGAAAAGAATCCATGGATTGTTACAAACCGGCTTAACTCCTTTATAAAGTATGAAACGCGTTTCCTGTCAAAGATATTTCAAAAAAACAATCCGTTATGCACTTATGCACATAACGGATTAAAACTACACTGTAGATCGCTCCACAAGTTCATATGAAATTTCCACCTTTTCTTGTTTAGAGCTCTCATCACTTATTTTCCTGTAAAACATTTCAAAAGCCGTTTTCCCTATCTCCTTCAAATTTTGATCAATAGTTGTCAACTGCAACACTTGCGAAATAGGTTGGTTATCCAAACCAATAATCGCTAAATCCCCAGGAACTCGAATACCCAATTTCCCAACTTCCGTCATAACCCCAATTGCAACTTCATCTCCTGCTACTATTAACGCTTCAGGAAGATTCTGCATCCCTTTTAACTTATGAGCCACTCTCACACCATCTTCTAATGTAAAGCATTCTGTGAAAATCCATTCTTCATTAACTTCTTCATCTATAGATTGCAATTGCTGTTTATAAACATCAAAACGCTTTTGACTACTCGGTCCTAGCTTTCTTCCCGTACAATAACCAATTTTTTTATAACCTTTTTCAATAAGGTGATTCATTCCTAGTTGGAAAGCTGCCGAATGATTTGTATATACACTTGAGATGTTTGCAATATCATTATCTTCACAAGCAATGATTGTGCCGTAAGAAGCATACGGTTCTATCATTTCCCAATCATTTGCACGTGAACAAATAATAAGACCATCTAATTGTTTCGTTTTTAACATATGTAGACTTTTCATTTCTTCTTTTTTATTATAATTTGTTTGGCAAAGTAGCACCCTGTAATTATGAGTTAACGCTCTCTCCATCATTCCCCCTACCATTGCATCGAAGCTCGGATGATTAATATAAGGTAGAATTACACCAACAATATTCGTCTTTCCTTTTGATAAATGAACAGCATTTGCGTTTTGTGAGTAATTCAACTTCTCAACTATCTCTAAAACCACTTTCCTTTTTTCTTCACTTACGTACGGATGATCATTTAGCACCCTTGACACAGTCGTAACGGAAACTCCCGCCATCTTTGCAATATCTTTAATGTTAGCCATACACTCACCTCTACTTTTAACTTAATGAATCCCATGAACATATGTCAAATCTTCTTATCATTACAACTTCATTCGTTTTTCTTACAAAAGTGTAATTTTCCTGTAAGCTAATTCGATAGTGAATCTCCACAATATTTCATACCATTAAGTCAGAAACAGGGCAACAACTACTCGAAAAGGAGCGGATTCATATGATGAACAAAATGAAAATAAATAATTTCTTCAATACAATGGGCATGGTATTATCCGCTCTTTTCGATGCAAAAGCTGTTGCTTCTACATTAAACAAGTAAGGAGAATTCATTATGAATAACATCACTTTTAACAAATTAGATTTTTTAGGACTAGCTAGCGGATCAGTTCTTCTTACTACTTTGATTTACGCCGCTACGCTTGTATAAATTTCGTGTCCCCTTTATATAGAAAAAGACGACCGTCTAGGTCGTCTTTTCTTATTTTTGATTTGATTCCAAAGCTTCCTTTAGCTCCTCAAACTTCTCATTTAATTGATCTGTCATCATTTTCATAGCTGTTTTTCGATCTATTTGTTCTTCCGCATCAATTTGAATTGGATCTCCAAAAATCAATTGTGCCCTTTTTCCTTTTATTAATTCTTTTATACTTGATGGACCAACATAAGCTGCCGGTACTAATGGAACGTTAGAACGCAGCGCAATCGTAACAGCTCCAGCTTTTAATGAAACGTCTTCTGTTGATCTCGTTCCACTTGGAAAAATCCCTACTACTTTCCCTTCTTTTAATAGGCGTGATGGAATTTTGAGTGTACTCGGTCCTGGATTCGCACGATCTACAGGGAATGCATTTACGTTTTTGAAGAACCAATTTTTGAATTTCCCTTCAAATAATTCTTTTTTGGCCATGTAATGAATTTGGGTCGGGTACATCCCTGTAGCTAACATTAATACATCCATAAAACTTGTATGTGTACACGCAACAACATACGGGCCACCTTCTGGTAACTTTTCTCTTCCTTGTACTTCTACTTTCCCAGCTGTTTTAAATATATATTTCAACAAAAATGTAATTGGTTTATACATTTGTTTCGTTCCTTTCTAAACATCCGAAGTATAATCATTTTCTTACAACAATTATAACACTAAGTTTTAGGAGTTGGTAATAAAAATAAGTATTAATTGTTAAATTTCAATCCTTACAAAAGTGTAATTTTTTTGTAAGCTAATTCGATAGTTACTTCTTACAATATTTCATACAATTAAGTCAGAAAGAAACAAGTAAGGAGAATTCATTATGCAAAACATCACTTTTAACAAATTAGATCTTTTAGGATTAGCTAGCGGCTCCCTTCTTCTTACTGCTTTGATTTACGCTGCTACGCTTGTATAACTTTGTGTCCCCTTTCCCCTTTATATAGAAAAAGACGACCGTCTATGCCCGGTCGTCTTTTTAAATGTTTCTTTCTTTTAACTCTTTTAAAAGCTCTATCATTTCAGCTTGTTGTTTTATCTTCTTACGACCATTTCGATTAATTGCTGCAAGCTCACAAGCAACTCCTACAGCGAAGAAAAACAATAAACTTTCTAACATATGAAATCCTCCAATTGCCTATTAAACTGCTTGACGTAATTGCTCTTCTTGTAAAATTCGCTTGTTTATATTTTCTTCTTTTCTCTGACAAACGTTATTGCGAATAAGTGCTGCAATAACAAGTAAAGTCCCTATAATATCAAACATCGTTATTTGATATCCTTGCATCATCATAATAATTAAAGTCGTAATGGGTACAAAATTAATAAATAAAATACCATTAATAGATGATAGAATTTTCACACCGTAATTCCAAGAGAGTAATGCTACAATTCCCGGTAATGTCATCATAAATAACAAATCATATTTCACAATAGAAATCGTTCCCATATTCGGTACCGATACATATCCAAGTGCCGTTATAATTATTGTTATAATTCCTGTAACAGCCGTACCAAATACACACGTCAACGTAGAATAACGTAATGTTGACCAATCGCTACACGTTTGACCACCCATCGTATAAATAACCCAACCTACAACTCCAACAAATATACATGCTAGTGAAAACATGTTATCTTTCAATGTTAAAAAGAAACTCATGTCACCTTTCGTAATAACGAATACAGCTCCTACAAAAGCGATAACCATGCTCGTTATCATATATTTTTTCGGTTTCACATGCTTATATCCCCATAGAATACAAATAGAAATCATCGGCATAAGTGCTTCCATAATGGAGGCTACCATCACACCTGACTTTCCCATTAACATTTGCCCTAAAAATATAAGTACATTATATACAGTAAACGCCATCGTTCCGAAAAAGACGAGTAACTTTCCTCTTCCCTCTAAACGAAATGCCTGTTTTCCTTCTTTCATTAACAATAATACAATCAGCACTATTGCCACCGCTCCATAGCGAATAAGTGAAAAATAAAATGGATCTATGTATTCTAGTGCATGATCAGCAACTGGAAACATCGCTCCCCATGACATACTTGCAATTAAACATGCTAAAGCCCCTATTATCATTTGACCTCTTCTCACCACAATCCCCCGTTTCTTTCTATTTGCACAAAGAGAATTGTAAAAGAAAAAATATATCACGTAAAATGATTCAAAATGATGTTAACTATCACTTATAATGATAGTTAACATCAAGGAGGGTCATATTATGGAATTAAGAGACTTACAAATCTTCCAGAGCGTTGCTGACCAAGGTAGTGTAAGTAGCGCAGCAAAGGAATTAAATTACGTACAATCAAATGTCACCGCACGTATTAAACAGTTAGAAAACGAGCTGAAAACACCGCTCTTTTATCGTCATAAACGAGGCATGACTTTAACAGCTGAAGGCAGAAAAATGCTCGTTTATGTTAATAAAATTTTGCAAGATGTCGATGAGCTAAAACAAGTATTTTTAGATAGTGAAACACCCTCTGGCATATTAAAAATCGGTACAGTCGAAACAGTAAGTACATTACCTACCATTTTATCTTCTTACTATAAAAGCTATCCGAACGTCGATTTGTCATTACAAGCGGGTCTAACAGAAGAATTAATTAGAGAAGTACTCAATCATCAATTAGATGGTGCTTTTATATCAGGACCAATAAAACATCCACTTATTGAACAATATGATGTTAGTACAGAAAAATTAATGCTTATAACACAAAATAAAGCTTTTCATATCGAAGAATTTACAACAACGCCTCTACTCGTTTTTAACCAAGGATGTGGATACCGTTCCAAACTAGAACGATGGCTGAAAGACGAAGGTTTGCTCCCAAAAAGAATTATGGAATTCAATATATTAGAGACGATATTAAACAGTGTTGCACTCGGCCTTGGAATTACACTCGTACCACAGTCTGCTGTCCATCATCTTTCTAAAGCAGGTAAAGTGCATTGCCATGCAATCCCTGAAAAATATGGTAGTATTTCAACGGTTTTCATACGCCGCAAAGATAGCTATATGACGAATTCAATGCGTAGCTTTTTAAAAACAATTGAAGAGCACCACCACATTAATATGCTTTAAAAGACATTCTTACACGAATGTCTTTTTTTCTTACAAAAGTGTAAGTCTTCCGTAAGCTAATTCGATAGTTGTAACGGATCATATTTCCTATAATTAAGATATAAAGCAGGGCAACAACAATTCGAAAAGGAGCGGATACGCATGATGAACAAAATGAAATCAAACAAATTTTTAAATACAATGGGCATGGTGCTATCCACACTTGTCGATGCAAAAGCAGTTGCAACTACATTAAACAAATAAGGAGAGATTATAATGAACAACATTACTTTCAACAAATCAGACTTTTTAGGACTTGCAAGTGGAGCGGCTCTTCTTACAGCTTTCATTTACACACTTGCTCAAGGTCTTGTTTAACACTTTCACTTTGTTTCCCCAAACCCCTTTATATATAGAAAAAGCTGCTCGTCTTATAGACAAGCAGCTTTTTAGTTTGTTTCATATATAATCTGGCCTGTTTTCGTCATATCATATCCACCAATTGCCTTTAATTCATTATGAAATTCTTCCGATTGCAGAATGTCTTTCACGACTTCGATCAACTCTTCATTTTCTTTATTCTTCAAAATTACTAAATCATACTGTTCTTTCATAATTGGAATAAAGTCTACATTTACAATTTGCGAAAACTTTTCTGAACCTACTCCCACATCAGCTTTTCCATTCGCGACTTGCGTGGCAACACCAAGATGATTTGATTCTTCCCATTCATATCCACTAATACGTTCTTTATTTAACTTTTGAATTCGCAATTGTTCATCCACTAACACCCTAATGCCAGAACCTTTTTCTCGATTTACAAATCGTATAGATGACTGAGATAAATCTGCCCATGTTTTTATATTTTTTGGATTCCCCTTTTGCACATAAAACCCAACGTTCCTTGCTAATAAATTAATCATAATACATGGTTGTCCAACTAAAATACGTTTTACATACGGAACATTATATGTATCCGTTTCTCCATCAAACAAATGCAAGCTAACGATACTTCCTTCTCCTTGGTACATCTTTACTAAACTCGTTAAACTACCTTGATATGCTCTTAATATATTTGAACTTGGCAGGCGATTTTCTATATGTTTTGCCAACATGTCTAACGTTAGTTCTTGTCCGCTAATAATACATGTATTCGAGATACTATTACTGTCATTCTTTACAGGAGTAACTTGTACCTTACCTGTTTTCATTTGCTTAATATATTGTTCTAAATCTGCTGCATCAATGCGCATCTGTCTACCAACTCTATAAGAAGGAAGTTCCCCTTTTTTAATTAAGTCGTATACAGTTAGTTTTGATACTTTTAATCGCTTTGCTACTTCTTCCGTTGTGTAGGAATGATGATCCATAGACGATTCCTCACTTTCTTTCTTCATTGTAACAAAGAAAAGAATATTTCTCCTATATTTTAAAAACAACTACATCGTTCAAATTATATTCAATTATAATTAGTTATAATTAGTTATATTTAGTTATAATTAATTATGTCAAAACGAAAGGGGATTTTTTTATGAATAAGTTTACATTACGATCCATCGGGGCACTTATCCTTTCTTTTCTTCTTATATTTAGCGTTGCATGTACAAGCGGAGATAAGAAAGAGAAATCAACTGCTAAAGAAGGAAAGGCAGTTGAACTTACTATATCAGCAGCTGCAAGCTTACAAGATGCGCTAAAAGAAATTGAAACAAAATATAAAGAAAAAGAACCTAATATTAAACTTTCTTTTAACTTTGGTGCTTCTGGTGCACTTCAACAACAAATTGAACAAGGTGCACCTGCTGATTTATTCTTCTCAGCAGCAGAAGATAAATTCCAAACTCTTGTTAAAAAAGGATTCATTAATGAAAAAGATGGGAAAAATCTTCTTGGAAATGAGCTCGTTCTAGTCGTCCCAAAAGATAGTTCTCTTACAAAAATTCAAGATTTAAAAGATAAAAAGATTAAGAAAATCGCACTTGGTACACCTGAATCTGTACCTGCGGGAAAATACGCAAAGGCTTCTCTCACACATGAAAATCTTTGGAATGACATTCAAAATAAAATCGTATTTACAAAAGATGTTCGCCAAGTGTTAACATATGTAGAAACAGGTAATGTTGATGCTGGTATTGTATACAAAACAGATACTCTTATTTCAGACAAAGTAAAGATTGGCGAGACAGCAGCAGCTACTTCTCATGATCCAATTCACTATCCTTTAGGTGTTATAAAAGAATCTAAGCACAAGAAAGAGGCGACTTCATTTTATGAATATTTGCAGTCAAAAGATGCACAATCTATCTTTAAGAAATATGGATTTACAGTCCTATCATAATTGCCATGAGCTTTGATTTTGATGCTATTGTGTCACCGATTTTTCTATCTTTACGAGTAGCTGCATGTGCCACTATTCTCGTTACAATTTTAGGGACGATTATCGGACGGGCATTGGCACGCTCCTCATGGAGATACAAAGTAATATTAGAAACTATTTTCTTATTGCCAATGGTACTTCCACCAACTGTAATCGGCTTTTTTCTCATTATCATTTTTGGAAATAATAGTCCCATTGGTATATGGGTAGAATCATTGTTTCAGCAGTCTATTATGTTCACATCTACTGCTGCGGTCATCGCTTCCACAGTTGTTGCATTTCCGCTTATGTACCAATCAGCAAAGACAGGATTTTCTATCGCAAATGTACAAATTGAAGAAAGTGCTCGTGACCTTGGTGCAAGTGAATCTCAAGTTTTTCTGCACGTTACACTTCCTCTTGCATTTCCCGCCTTACTAAGCGGAATGATTTTGAGCTTTGTTCGTGCACTAGGAGAATTTGGTGCTACACTCATGTTTGCTGGGAACATCCCTGGAAAAACACAGACAATCCCAACTGCCATTTACATGGCCATTGATGCAAGTAATATGCAACTCGCCTGGACACTTGTAGTTATCACTATTAGTATGTCTCTCGTATTTCTGCTATGTATTCAACTTATTAATAAAAGAATTACTAAATCTTAAAGCAGCTTTTTTCGAAGCTGCTTCTTTATTTCTTAGGAAATAAAATATGCCATCGGGAAATAACTGAATTTTACCTTTTATTTAAATATACATTCTATTTGAATTTACTTTCTAAAATAGGCAATTTCCTGTTATTATATGGAGGTGTTTCAAAAATTGAAGAAATGAAAACGCATTTATATCGTGAATTCTTCATCCTGTTTTAGCGATCGGTAATCTTCTACTCTATTAGTGGGGCATTACCGATCGTTAGAACGATATGTAATTATATTGGTATAGCAAACTGAAGGGAGTCTTGTAATGGACATTTTATTAGCGCTTCTTCCTGCAATTGCATGGGGAAACATCTTATTAGTAAGCGTAAAAATGGGCGGTGGTGCATATAGCCAAACGGTAGGTATGACAATCGGTGCTCTATTCTTCGCAACAATTATGTATGTATTTACTCAACCGGCTTTAACAATGACAATCTTGATTGTTGGTTTTATTTCAGGTTTATTCTGGGCTTTAGGACAAGTAAACCAATTAAAAACAGTTGAAAAGTTAGGTGTTTCTACTACTGTAACGATTTCTACTGGTATGCAACTTGTTGCAACTTCTATCTTTGGGGTTATCGCTTTCCGTGAGTGGACTACTACTACAACAATCATTATGGGAACGATTGCAATCCTATTAATCGTAGTCGGTGTTGTATTCACATCACTAGACGACAAAGAAAATGCACAACCACCAGGACAATTGAAAAAAGGACTTCTTACTTTAATTGTTTCTACTTTCGGCTATCTTGTATATGTAATTATCATTCGTTGGTATAATATCGATGGTTGGTCTGCTATTTTACCACAAGCAGTTGGTATGTTTGTTGGTGCGGTTGTACTGACATCTAAACATAAGCCATTTAACAAATATGCAATCCGTAATGCTTTATCTGGTTTACTATGGGGAACAGGAAACTTATTCTTACTTCTTTCATTACCACGTGTTGGAGTAGCAACAAGCTTCCCATTATCTCAAACTGGAATCGTTATCTCAACATTCGGTGCGATTGTCTTCTTAGGTGAAAAGAAAACAAAACGTCAATTGATCTTTATTGCACTAGGTAGTGTTTTAATTATCGGCGGCGCTGTATTACTTGGTTTAACAAAAGCATAAACTTATAATCTATTAACCCCTGAAGCATAACTGCTTCAGGGGTTTTTTATTACAACTATTTTTTAAATATAATAATCTTTACAACCTTATTTGCATCCCCCTCCTCCCTCCAATTTCATTCTTTTCACAATAAGTCTTTTCTTTTTACAAAATTCTCTTAAAGATGGTATCGTTTTTTATAACATATCTCTACTGGAAAGGAATAAAGGATATGCTTAACAAACATCGAATTCTATTTATTGGTGCTGGTCGTATGGCAGAAGCTATATTTTCCGGATTACTTAAAACAAGCAAAGAATATATCGAAGAAATTATCGTTTCTAACCGAAGCAATGTAGAAAAGCTAGAACAATTACAAGGGCGATATAATGTGTCTATTACAACAGATTGGAAGCAACATGTTACATCTGTTGATACGATTGTTTTAGCAATGCCGCCTGCTGCACATGAAGAATTATTAGCAGAGTTATCTCCGTTACTATCGAACCAACTTGTCGTAACGGTAGCTGCTGGCATTGGACCATCTTATTTAGAAGAAAGACTTCCCCAAGGAACGCCTGTTGCTTGGATTATGCCAAATACAGCTGCTGAAATTGGAAAGTCTATCTCCTTATATACAATGGGACAATCAGTAAATGAGATGCATCAAGAAACCCTGCAACTACTTTTAAAAGGCATTGGTACTTCGCAACTCTGCACTGAGGAAGAAATTCATCAGCTTACTGCAGTTACTGGAAGTGCACCAGCCTTCCTTTATTACTTTGCTGAAAGCTTAATTGAAGCAACAAAAAGTTATGGAGTCGATGAAGCAACCGCAAAACACCTTGTCATTCAAATGATTTCTGGCTCCGCTTCTATGCTTGAACAAACGCAAGATCCGGCTAACCTCCGCGAACAAGTAACAACGCCAGGTGGTTCCACAGCTGAAGGTCTCAAAACTTTATATGAGTATAATTTTTCAGAGGCAATTCAAAAAGCAGTAGAAGCAACAAACAAAAAAGCTAGGGGGAAATAATATGAGTTTAACAAGTTTAAAAGACTATACAACATTACATAACGGAGTAAAAATGCCTTGGTTCGGTTTAGGTGTTTTTAAAGTAGAAGATGGTTCAGAGGTAATTGATTCTGTAAAAGCAGCAATTAAAAATGGCTACCGCAGCATCGATACTGCAGCAATCTATCAAAATGAAGAAGGCGTTGGACAAGCGATTCGTGAATCAGGTGTTTCACGTGAAGAATTATTTATTACATCAAAAGTATGGAATAGCGATCAAGGATATGAAACAACACTTCAAGCATTTGAAACTACATTAGAAAAATTAGGTCTAGAATATTTAGATTTATATTTAGTACATTGGCCTGTAAAAGGGAAATATACTGAATCATGGAAAGCATTAGAAAAGCTTTATAAAGATGGTCGTGTTCGTGCTATCGGTGTGAGTAATTTCCACATTCACCACTTACAAGACGTATTTGAAATTGCTGAAATTAAGCCAACGGTCAACCAAGTGGAATACCACCCACGTTTAGCACAAGAAGAGTTACACGCTTTCTGTAAAGAACATAATATCCAGCTTGAAGCTTGGTCACCATTAATGCAAGGCCAACTACTAGATAACCCAGTTTTACAAGAAATTGCGACAAAATATAATAAATCAACTGCGCAAATTATTTTACGCTGGGATTTACAAAACGAAGTTGTAACAATCCCTAAATCTATTAAAGAACATCGCATTATTGAAAATGCAAACATCTTCGACTTTGAATTAAGTGCTGATGATATGAAAGCAATTCAAGCTTTAAATGAAGATCGTCGCGTTGGTCCAGATCCAGATAACTTTAACTTCTAGTAGAAAAACCACTGCCATATGCAGTGGTTTTTCCGTTAAAGAAAACTGAAAATTTAAACTACATTTCATTCGGTTGACACTTCATCATCCAAGGTGTAAGATTTTGAATTATCAAAGAAACACAAAATTTAATAAAGTTTATTTGTTTACTCATTGTATCAAGAGAGGTGGAGGGACTGGCCCTTTGAAACCTCGGCAACAGGTTCATTTTGAATACTGTGCCACTTCCTGCAAGCTTTATGGCTTGAAAGATAGAATGAGGGACTTCGTTTATATACGGGTGCATAACTTGTACGTAAAAATCCCTCTTTCTCAATACGAAAAGAGGGATTTTTATTTTTCATTTCCCTCATCATCATCCAAACTTAATTATTTAGGAGGAAAATCAAATGAAAAAGAAGTTTGTACCCGGTATTGCATCAGTTGTAGGAGTAAGTATTTTATTAACTGGTTGCGGTAGTTATAAAAACGAAGCAAGTGGAGCAAATGCAAAAGACGAGGCACCTAGTAAACAGGTTTTAAACTTATCTTCACCTACTGAAATACGAACAATGGATACAGCTCGTGCTACAGATACTGATTCTGGTCAAGTAATGAGAAACGTATTTGAAGGTTTGTATAATCTTGGTGAAGGTAACAAACCTGTCCCTGGTGTTGCAAAATCTCATGAAGTAAGTGGCGATAAAACGAAATACACATTCCATTTACGAGATTCAAAATGGTCAAACGGCACTCCTGTTACAGCGAAAGATTTTGTCTTCGCTTGGCAAAGAGCTGTCGATCCAGCAACAGCCTCTGAATATGCATTTTTATTCTTTGATATTAAAAACGCAACAAAAATTAACAACAAAGAACTTCCAGCCGACCAACTTGGTGTAAAAGCAGTTGATGACCATACGTTTGAGGTAGAATTAGAGCGTCCTGTTCCATATTTTATTAGTTTAACAGCGTTCCCAACATTTCTACCAATTAACGAGGAATTCTTTAAAGCACAAGGTGATAAGTACGCTTTAGAAGATAATACAATCTTGTACAATGGAGCTTTTACACTAAGCGATTGGAAGCACGAACAAAGCTTTAAATTCAAGAAAAACCCTACCTATTGGGATAAAGATACTGTCAAACTAGAAGAAATCAATTTTAACGTAGTAAAAGAAAAATCAACAGAAGTAAATTTATTCGAATCAAAACAATTAGACCGTATAAAATTAACATCTGACTTCGTTGATAAATATAAAAAGGATGCGAACTTTAAAGAACGCCCGAACGTAGGCGTACAATTTTTACGTATGAATCAACAAAACAAAGTACTTCAAAACGTTTCTGCACGCCAAGCAATTGACCAAACAATTGATCGAAAATCCTTTGTAAATACGTTATTAAATGATGGCTCTACACCAACCTTTGGCCTCGTTCCAAAAAACTTTGCAAAAGGGACTGATGGAAAGGACTTCCGTACTATAAACGGAGATTTAACCAAAGTTGATACAAAATCTGCACAAGAGTTATGGAAGAAAGCTAAACAAGAGCTTGGTTCTGAAAAAATCACATTAGAATTATTAACAAGTGATGCTGACCTTGATAAGAAAACTGGTGAGTTCTTAAAAGGACAACTAGAAAAGAATTTAGACGGATTAACAGTAAATGTAAAACCACAACCACGTAAACAACAAGTTTCACTTTTATTAAAAGGTGACTATGAAATCGGCATTGACGGCTGGAGTCCTGACTTTGCTGATCCAATTACATTCCTTGAACTATTTACAACGAATAACCCTTACAACTTAGATCATTACTCTAATAAGGAGTTCGATGAAACAATTGAAAAAGTTAAAACGACTTTAGCTGGTGATGAAAAAGCTCGCTGGGAAGCATTACTAGCATCCGAGAAAATATTATTTAAAGACTCTGTTATCGCTCCTCTTTACCAAAAAGGTGAATCTTATTTAGAACGTTCTTATGTGAAAGGAATTGTACAAGTAGAATTTGCAGGTCAATTAAACTTCAAATGGGCACAAATTGAAAAATAAAAGGCAACCTGAATTGAAGTTTTTCTACCCATACCAATTGTTTTATTGGAAAAATGTATTAAAAGCGGATTTCTCAATGAGAGAAAATCCGCTTTTTCAATATAGTATTTTTAAAAAATAATACTCCAACTTTTATTATTGACATATAGTTCTTTCCAGCGTTAATATTCTAAATAATCAAAGAAACGAAATATTTAATCACCAAAATATAATGTCTACTACGTTGAAACATATAACGACAGATTATAGTTCAACATATATATACATATAGAACATCTGATTACCTACATGCACATATTTATAATAGGCTTTCTCTTCTTCTATAGATACACTTCAAAAAATGGACATTAAGACGTTACGAACAACACATTTAGGGAGGAACGAACAATGAAGAAAAAAGTTGTACCTGTTGTTGCATCTGTTTTAGGGGCAAGTCTATTACTAACTGCTTGCGGGGGAAATAAAGATAACGCAAGCGGAGCGAAAGCAAATGATAAAGCACCTGATAAACAGGCAATTAACTTATCATTCGCTTCAGAAATTCCAACAATGGATGTTGCAAAAGCAACAGATGGGGAATCCATGAACGTAATGCGCAATGTTTTTGAAGGTTTATATGCAATGGGAGAAGATAATAAACCGATTCCTGGTGTTGCTGAGTCGGTTGACGTTAGTCCCGATAAAACAAAATATACATTCCACCTGCGTGATTCAAAATGGTCAAACGGTACTCCTGTTACAGCAAAGGATTTCGTCTTCGCTTGGCAACGTGCCGTAAATCCTGATACAGCAGCTGAATATGCATTCTTATTCTTCGATATAAAGAATGCGAAACAAATAAACCAAAAACAATTACCGGTTGATCAATTAGGTATTAAAGCTCTTGATGATAAAACTTTAGAAGTACAACTAGATCGTCCTGTTCCCTACTTCTTAAGCTTAACGACATTCTCAACATTCTTACCAATTAATGAAGAGTACTTAAAATCTCAAGGTAATAAATACGGTTTAGAAACAAATCATTTAATTTACAACGGTGCTTTCACATTAGATAACTGGAAGCATGAGCAAAGCTTCCAATTAAAGAAAAACCCTAACTATCGGGATGCTAAAACAGTAAAATTAGAAGAAATTAACTTCAATGTCGTTAAGGATAAATCTACAGAAGTTAACTTATATGATTCTGGACAAATTGATCGTGTTGCTTTGACTGCGGAGTTTGTTGATAAATATAAGAGCGATCCAAACTTCAAAGAACGCGCTGAAGTTGGCATTCAATTTTTACGACTCAATCAAAAAAATGAAACATTAAAAAATCAACATGCACGCCTTGCTATTAACGGCGCAATGAATAAAAAGGCATACGTAGAAACAATTTTAAATAACGGCGCTGTTCCAGCTGAAGGAATGGTTCCTGCGAAATTTGCAAAGAGTCCAGAAGGCAATGACTTCCGTAAAGAAAATGGAAATCTAGTCAAAGATGATGTGAAAACAGCGAAAGAAAACTGGAAAAAAGCGAAGCAAGAACTTGGTACTGACAAAGTAACAATTGAACTATTAACTAGTGATAATGCTTTAGCTAAAAAGACTGGTGAATATTTAAAAGGCGAACTAGAAAAGAACCTAGATAGATTAACAGTGAATTTAAAACCACAACCACGTAAACAACAGTTAAAACTACTATTAAGTGGTGACTATGAAATCGGTATTGATGGCTGGGGCCCTGACTTCGCTGATCCAATTACATTCTTAGATTTATTTACAACAGATAGTGCTTATAACTTCGATAAATACTCTAATAAAGAGTATGATGAGCTAATTCATAAAGTAAAAAAGGTATCCCAAGAAGGATACCTTTTTTACTTTATACTTCTTTAACGACAGGATTTCTCTCCTTCACCATTCCTTTTATAAATAAAGTAATCACCGCTATCGATTGTGTAACTAATATAATAACTAATAATGCAATAATATTTTTCTCTAAACTAACTCCTCCAAATATTATTGTATAATAGCCATTCGCTGCATATGTTGCGGGAAATAATTCGCCAATTGTTTGATATGTTTTAGAAAGCATTTCATGTGGTACGATTACTCCTGAACTTACAAGTTGTAACGATAGCGAGATAATATTAAAAATCATACCTGCGTTTCCAAACACAGTTAGAAACATTTGTGTTAATGAAAGAAAGGCAAAGAAGACTATTGTCAATAATCCTCTTCCCCTTCTTTTTGCATTGAACTAAAACTCATCATAAATATAAACAAAAACATCAAATATGTCCTCCACGTCAAAGAAGGTATATGCCCTGACCAAAGATAGCTAATCAAATAGTTAATCCCCATAATACAAGACGACACTACTAAACTAATGCTTATTAATTTTACATATTTGAACATATCTTTTCTCCTTACTTTTCTATCTCTTCAAATTGCAGATTTACCGGCTCTTCTAAAAGTGTTTCATAAAAGTTTTCAGCCAAATCTGTTGAAGGAATTTTTTCATCCACTTCATCAAATCGTATACTATCTAGCCACACACAACCTTCTCCTGATAATAAAACACCAAATGCGATACCAAGCGCTTCTTCTTTTATATCTAATACAACCGAGTATGATTGCCAGTTATTCGTATTTTTAATGGGGCGATTTTGCATGTTATCCATAGCAAGTGGTTCAGTATCTTTTCCGTCTACTCGCATCCACAATCCTGCCCAATCTTTTACATTCTCACTCTTAACAAATGCTGTAAAACGTAACCTCTTTCCTACATACTTATCCGCTCGGAACATTTGCATTAATGTTGAAAATCCTCCGTGCGTAACATTCTCTTTTGCTTTTATGTATGCAGATACTTTTCCTTGATGGACAACTTCATAATCTAAACCCATCTCATATTCAGCAGGATGACTCCCACTTAAGATCCATCCTTTCGGTATACCTTTTTGCATTGAAACACCCTCTCTTTCTATATAAAATGACTGAAAGTACTTTCGATATTTATTTGGTGGCAATTGAAACATTCTTTTAAAAGCTCTCGTAAATGCCTCTTGTGAGGAAAAACCATATTGCATTGCAATATCAATAACAGCTCTCTCAGTTGACACTAAAACCTGTGCAGCATGAGTTAATCTTCTCTTTCGAATATAATCCGTTACACTCATCCCGATATATCTTTGAAAAATACGATGGAAATGATACATCGATACTGCACTGTGAGACGCTACTCTTTCTGTTGTAAGCTCCTCATGTAAATGATCCTCTATATATTCAATTGCTTCTTTTATTATCTCTTTATATTCTTCATGCATTTTAGTCCCCCCTCACAACTTCAATTTACCATATACATACAAATTATTTTTGATTTAAATTGCGGATTAGTCTTGTGACTACAGGATAATAATTTATTTTCAACACATACATAATTACATGTTTTTGGGAAAAACTTGTATAGAACGAATTTACATAAGGAGGAATTTATAATGAGAATTTTACTATCAGTTTTATTAGCTCTTATGCTAGTACCTGCATTAACAGGATGTAAGGCTCCTGCAAAAGAAGATACAACTTCGAATAAGAAAACGACTGAAGAAGCAAAAAATGAGACTCCTGTAGACTTAAAACTTAACTTTAATGAATTTAGTTTAGATGCAGACTATCAAGATACGAAGAAAGACTACGAAGCTGATTATAAAAATATAGCAGCTGATAAGAAAATGGAAGCAAAAATTGAAGATCATAAAGCAAATGTAAATTTAACAGGAGACGAAGCTATCACAAAACTAAGCCCACTTCTACAAGAATTAAAATTTGATAAAGATACTCCTGACCAAGAAGTAATCGATCAAGTCTTAAACGTGTTCAAACTTGATAAAGACTATCAAAAATTTGAGTTAGAAGTTGTCTTCTCTGATGGAACGAAAAAAGAATATAAAAGAGAAATAAAATAAAGAAGTAGGCGGTTGCCTACTTCTTTATTTTTGCATATCTTAAATCCGGCTTAGATCCAACATAATATTGAAGTCCAGATACTGTTTCTTTTTGTAAATAGGAATCAGAAGGGAATATAACCGGAATTAATGGTGAATCTGTAAACATAATATCTTCTGCTTTATGCAGTAAGTCAAAGCGCTTATCTTCATCTTGTTCAACTTCTGCTTCTTTCACTAAAGCATCAAATTCTTTATTATGCCATTTTGCATAGTTGTTTGGACCATCACCTGCATATAAATCTAATTTAGTAATTGGATCTAATAGAGAACCGCCCCATCCCATATAAGCTAATTGGAAATCACTTTGCTTATATGTGTCGATGTAACTCTTCCACTCTTTATTTTCTAATTTAATATCTACGCCAAGATTTTTCTTAAACATTTCTTGCATTGCTTCTGCTACTTTTTTATGTTGTGTATCTGTAGTGAATTTTAATGTTACTTCAGGTAATGTAGACCAGCCTTGTTCTTTCATACCTTCTTCTAGTAATTTTTTCGCTTCTGCTGGATCAAATTTAACGTAACCACCTTTTTCTTTACGGAAATCACGGCCACTTTGTGTTTTTGCTCCTTCTGGAACGAATGCATTTGCTTCTTGTGCATTGTTTTTATACAGTTTTTCAACGATAAACTTACGATCAACAGCTAATGAGAATGCTTTACGTACTTTCGCATTTGTGAATGGCTCTTTTTCTACGTTAAACGAATAAATATAAGATGAGAATCCCGCAACACGCTTATATTCTTTATTTCCTTTTTCTTTCTCAATCATTTCTTGTGGTAAACCACTTAGTAAATCTAATTCTTTTGATTTGTATAATTGGTACGCTGTTTTAGAATCTGGAATAATACGAAACTCAATTTCTTTTAATGTTACCTTTTTATCATAGTATTCTTTATTTTTTTGTACTGTAATAGCCTGATTATGCTTCCATTCTTTTAACGTGAATGGTCCGTTCGTAATTAACTCTTTTGGATCTGTTTTTAATTTATTATTATCATCAATTGATTTTTTAGATAATGGAATGAATAATGAGCTTGCTAATTTTTGTTTAATGGAAGACACTGGGTGTTCAAGTGTTACCTTTAATGTTTGAGGATCAATGACTTGAATGCCAACTTGTCCTTCTTCACCTTTTCCGGTATTGTATGCCTCTGCCCCTTTAATAAAATACATTTCTGTCGCATTCATAGAACCCGTTTTCGGATTTAATAATCGCTTCCATGCAAATTCAAAATCATTTGCTGTAATAGCAGAACCATCTGACCATTTAATATCTTTCTTTAAATGAATTGTATACTCAGTTCCATCAGCATTTACTTCTTCCTTCTCTGCTAATTCATTTTGATATTTCCCATCACTATCTTGCGTATATAAGCTTGAGAATAAATGTCCAATTACATAACCTGAAGTACTATCTGTCGCAATAGCAGAATCAAGCGTATATGGATCGCTACCAATATTCGTTACTAATCGATTGCCTTCTCCCTTACCAGCACTTGCCTTTTGCGTTTCTTTCTTACCACAAGCGACAGAAGTAATTGCTAAAACAGTCATAATGACAAACAGTAAAAACTTCTTCATCCTACATTCCCCTTTAACCTGAAATTTTTGGTGTTGATGCTAATAATGTTTTTGTATAAGAATGTTGTGGATTACGGAATACTTCATCCGTATTTCCAAATTCAACAAGTTCTCCTTTATATAAGACAGCCACTTTTTCACATAAATAGTGAACCATCGGCAAATCATGCGCGATAAATAAATATGTATAGCCTTGTTCCTTTTGAATCTTTTGCAACAAATGTACAATTTGAATTTGAAGTGAAACATCTAATGCTGAAATTGGTTCATCAAGGATTAATACTTCTGGCTCACATAATAACGCTCTTGCAATAGCGATACGTTGACGTTGTCCTCCGCTAAATTCGTGTGGATAGCGATCAATATATCGTCTATCTAATCCAACACGCTCTAGCGCATCACCTGCGACTTTATCTTTCAATCCTTTATCACCGAGTCCGAATGAAATATATCCTTCCGTTACGCTATCGCGTACTTTCCAGCGCGGATTTAATGCAGCTGTGGAATCTTGAAAAATGAACTGTACTTTCTGTAAGAAATCACGCTTATGAGCCGCCTTTAACTTGTGAACAACTTGATCGTTATATTCAATTTCACCAGACGTTGGTCTCTCAATCCCAGCTATGAGCTTACCGAGTGTTGTTTTTCCAGAACCACTTTCTCCAATAATGCCAAGCGTTGTTCCTTTCGGAATAGAAAGTGATATATCTTTTAACGCTGCGATTTCTTTATTTTTACTTCCATATGTTTTCGTTACTTGCTTTACGGTAATTAAATCTGTCGTCATGAGGCATTCACCTTCTCTTTTGATTTCGCTTCGTTATGCTCAAGAACATGCTGCCAGCAATGTGAGCTATGCTCCCCAGAATATGTTGTTCTCTCTGGAAAACGATAAATACATTCTTTTATTGCTACCGGGCAACGATTTACAAAAGGACAACCAAAGCTATTTAACGTCTCAATGGAAGGTGTCGTTCCTTCGATTGCACGTAATACTTTTTCGGTATCATCCATATTCGGAATTGCTTGTAATAAACTTTTCGTATATGGATGTTTAGGAGAACCTATTACTTCCCGTATCGTTCCTTTTTCAACGACACGCCCTCCGTACATGACAACTACTCGGTCAGCTACTTCACGTACAAGTGCCAAATCATGTGTAATTAATAAAATACTTGTATTTTGTTTTTCTTTTCTTTCTTTTAATAGCCCCATAATTTGTTTCTGAATCGTTACATCTAACGCTGTTGTTGGCTCGTCTGCAATAACAAGCTTTGGATGACAAGCAAACGCAATTGCTAAACAAATACGCTGCCTCATACCGCCACTTAATTGATGTGGGTACTGTTCAAATCGTTTCTCTGCTTCATGTATCCCTAAATCATTTAATAAGTTAATTGCAATTTTTTTTGCCTCTTTTTTCGATTTCTTTTCGTGTTGCAAAATCACCTCTGTAATTTGCCTTCCCACCTTCATCGTCGGATTTAAAGATGAAAGTGGGTCTTGAAAGATAAAAGAAATATCTTTCCCACGAATTTGATTCCATTCTAATTCCTTTAAATTCGTTAATTCCTTTGATTGGAAAGATACATTTCCATCATCAATGTGAATTGCTTCTTGATTTAAGCCGATAATGGATTGTGCTGTAACACTTTTTCCTGAACCACTTTCTCCTACAAGTGCAACTATTTCACCCTCGTTAATAGTAAAGGAAACATGCTTCACAATTGCTTGCTTACTGTTCTCTTTTTCAACGGCTAACGTTACGTTTTCTAAAGATAAGAGCTGTCCCATGTTTTTTCTCCTTTCGATTCCGTTTTACGATTTTCGGATCAATTGCATCTTGCAAACCATCACCAATTGCATTAAATGCGAACATGATGAGTGCAATCATGATTGCCGGGAAGAATAGCTGCCACCATTCCCCGCTTAGTAATGTCCCAAGTGCATCGTTCGTCATCGTTCCCCAACTCGCTGCTGGTGATTGCACTCCAAGGCCAATAAAACTTAAAAATGATTCTGAGAAAATAGCTGCTGGAATTGTAAATGACAAATTCACGATAATAATGCCTGTTAAGTTCGGAATTAAATGTCCATATATAATTTTCATATGCGATGTACCTAGTCGCTCCGCTGCAATAACAAACTCTCTTTGTTTTAAAGACAAGACTTGAGCTCGAATGAGACGAGCCATTCCAATCCACCCTGTTAATGCAAGTGCGATAATGATGGTAAAAAGACCTGGTTTCATAACGATTAATAGTAAAATAACAATTAACAAATATGGGATACCATATAATACTTCAATCCCTCTTATAATCCACTCATCAATTAACGTTCCAAGGCGATTGCGCCCTCTCACATATCCACTAAATCCACCGATCAGTACACCTAGCCCTATATCAAGAACTGCTGCTATCAATCCAACTGTTAGCGAAATTTTCCCGCCAGCCCATGTACGTGCCCATATGTCTCTACCTAAATCATCTGTTCCGAACCAATGTTCACTACTAGGCGGTAAGTTTGTTGCCTCTTTTACTTGCTCACTCGCAGTAAATGGCGTTAAACTTTCACCAATAAGAGAGAATGCAATAATTAGTAATAACGTCACTGACCCTAAAACTGCGATTGGATTCGATACAAACTTACGCAGTACTTCCTTTTTTCGGCTAATCGTTTGCTGATCTTTATTTATCGTTAATTCTTTTTTCTCTTCATTCGTTAATAACTGTTTATTAATTTCATAAGCTCCCATTTAAATATTCCCCCCTCCTTACGTAATAGAACGAATGCGCGGATCAACAATACGATGAATGATATCTGTAATAAAAATACATACAATCAATAGCGCACTATAGAAAATGGTTGTTCCCATAATTACCGGATAATCTCGATTAAAAATACTATCTACGAAATATTTTCCTAAACCAGGAATGGAAAATATTTTTTCAATAACGAAAGTCCCTGTTAACAGTCCAGCCATTAATGGTCCAACAAATGTAAGTACCGGAACAATTGCATTCCGAAGAGCGTGCCTTATAATGATTTTTTTAATTGGTATACCTTTCGCTCTCGCCAGCTTAATATAATCACTCTGCAAAACTTCAATCATATTAGAACGAACAAATCTTGTAATCACTGCAATTGGTCCTAGTGCCAATGCGAAAGACGGTAATATTGTATGTTCGAATGTTCCCCAAGAAGCCACTGGTAATAATTCAAATTGGATAGCAAATACTTGTATGAATAGTGGTGCTAAAATAAAACTTGGAATAGAAATACCGAGAATTGCAAGTAAGCTCACACTATAATCAATTACTTTGCCATGATACAGGGCAGCAAATGTACCTGCAGCAATTCCGACTAACAATGAAATAATAAGTGCTTGTAGACCGATAATTGCTGATGGACCAAATCCTGTCGTTATAATTTCTGATACACCTTGTCCTGTCGACTGAACGGATTCACCAAAATCAAAATGAACTACACCGTCTAAATAAGCAACATATTGATTCCATAACGGTTCATCAAGATGATACTTCGCTCTCATGTTTTGGATCACTTCTTCAGGAAAGATTTTTGCATCTGATGAAAATGGATCTCCCGGAATAATATGCATAATTAGAAATGTCACTGTCGTAATAACCCATAGTGTGAACACCATAACCGATAATTTTTTAATTACATACACTCTAATAACCTCCTAAACACATATATTTACTTTGTTTTATGAACGTACTTTTTCAATTACTCCCTTTTCTCTTTTTAGAATACAAAAAGCCTTGATCTTAAAAAATAAGATCAAGGCTTAATAAACAAAGGCCCATCACTTATCTTTCAAGACTTGCTTGCTGGAATTAGCACGGTGTTCCTATTACAGAACCCGCTGCTGAGGTGTCATAGGGCCAGTCCCTCTACCTCTCTGGATAAGTAAATTACTATATTATTATTTGGTTCAAATTGTATATTTCGAATTATAATTCTGAAAAAATGAAAAGTCAATCAAATTGGATATATTTAGAAAAATCAGTTTTTAACACTTTTATTTATCTATGTCTTATTTCGCTTATAATAAAAAAAATGATATGAAAGGAGTTATAAGATGGACCCCTTACTTCTAGCTACTATAGGATTACCATTAACAATCGTTATACTTGTCATCATCGGCTTCTACAAACTCTTCATCAAAAAGAAAAGTATCACCTTTTTTTATACCCCTTTCGATAATATTACCGGGCAAACTATTTCCGAATTTCACGAAGAACAGAAGATATTAGTATCCGAGGATGAAGACGGCGATGGTAAGAAGAAAAAATAACCTTGCACAGGCAAGGTTATTTTTTCGTTTCTGCTTGAAAACGTTTATAGTATGTCGATGCTGTTGCAAAATTAATTTCTATATCACGAATCAACGATGAATCTTCTTCTTTAGCCAGCTTCTGTAATTTTTTCATCGCTTGTTCCGATTCATTCAAGAAACCAATATATACCTCATGTTCTTGCTCTTTCGACTTCGGAACACGAATTTCTTTACGTATATGATCAATATCTTCTAACATGCTCGTTGTTACCTTCTGCACATCTTCTTTATATGCAGCATTTGTTATTTCCTTACCGCCCTTTTCTTTTGCAACTTCAAATAACTGCAGTGCTTTATTAATTTCTTTATTCATTTTCAAATCATATTTTTCATGTACTGCACGGTATTCTTTCATCTCTTCCGTTTGCTCAGTAGACTGCTCTACCTTTTCTTTCGGTTCTTTCGTATCTTTACTTCCATTACATCCTGCTAGAAGGATCATACTTCCCATTACAGCAATACCCAAAACCTTCTTCATCTCGAATTCTCCTTTTATCTACAGCTACTACTCATTATAGTTTCTTTTATCTCCACTTGTTATTATACCGAGAACACCCTACTTTTTACACTTAAGACGACATCGTAATATATATACCAACATGTTTGTCACAGTATCGTCACTTTATACAAATAACTTTTGCACTGCTTTACTACCTCACCTTACAAAACTGTAAGCACACATAAAGAACAAACCATGCTAGACTTACATATGCATAAAGCAAGCATATGTAAGTTTTTAAGGAGAATCATCTATGTACAAAACAATGCCTTTTATGGGAGAAGATATTCGTGTCCTCATTCGCGAAAAGTCACTTCATATTGAAAATACAGAGAGCCTTCGCCGCGTATTAAAAAAGAAGCATGCTCCATTTAAGTTAGCCCAATATTTAAAACAACAACATACAAATCAATTTTATACTGTGCTAAATATATCGGATAAATCATTAACAATCGAAATCATCGGTCACATCTACATTGGAAACTTTGCAGATATCTTAAAAGAAATCCCACGCATACCGAAGATTGCTCCTATTATCGTTAAAAAAGCGTATAAAATTACCGATCACACCGATATTATCGACTGCGGTGAAAAAGAAGTCGATAGTAATCGCTGGGTGTGGGATAAACTTGCTGTTTTATATGATACGATCATGAATAATATGTATGAGGTATTTCAAAGAAATGAAAAAAAGAACTGATTCAAATATTCCCTTTGAATCAGTTCTTTTTTGTTAAGCCTCTAAATTTTGTCTTTGTTGCAGTTCAAACTGCTTCTCACTTCTTCTGGCCATAAAGAGATAACATAACACAGCACCAATTTCACAAAGAGCTATCACAATCCCCATCGGTAATGCAGTATTGCTTCCACCAATACCTACTAACGGCGCAACAAGTGCTCCTGAAATGAACTGTAATAAACCTAATAAAGCTGATGCTGTTCCTGCAGCTTGTTTCTGATTTCTCATCGCTAACGAGAACCCCGTTGTTGATACAACCCCGACACTTGATACAACAAGGAATAATGAACATAAAACACCAATTAAACCTATTCCCAGTACGATTGTCAGTAGTAAAGATAAGCCACCAACAGCTGCAATAATAATACCAGCAACAAATAATGTCTTCTCATTCACTTTCCCCGCTAAACGACCCGTTACCTGACTAGCAATAATAATACCGATACCGTTAATCGCAAAGAATAAACTAAATTGCTGTGGTGATGCTCCGTATATATTTTGCAATACAAATGGTGATCCCGAAATGTAAGCAAACATTGCCGCTGTTACTAATCCTTGTGACAATGCATATCCCATAAACAAACGATCTTTTAGGAGTTTCCCATATGTCGCCAATGTCCCTGACAAACCGCCTGTTTCTCTTTCTTCAGGAGGTAATGTTTCACGTAATACGAAAGTAGCTGATATTAACATGAATACACTAATTGCTCCAAGAACGATGAATACACCGCGCCATGTTGTGAACTGCAATAATTGCCCCCCAATAATCGGCGCCAAAATAGGTGCTGCTCCATTTACTAACATGAGCAGTGAGAAGAACTTCGTCATTTCAAAACCTGAGTACATATCACGTACCATTGCACGTGATATAACAATCCCGGCTGATCCTGAAGCTCCTTGTAAGAAGCGCAATAACACTAAAGTCCAAATAGATGGCGCAACAGCACAAAGTAATGAAGATGCAACATAAACAATAAGAGCAATAATAAGAGGTTTGCGCCTTCCGTAAATATCACTAATTGAACCAATAAATAATTGTCCTACTGAAAGCCCCAGCAAACAAGCTGTCAATGTAAGCTGTGCAAGGGATGCACCTGTTTGTAAATCATCCGTTAATTTCGGTAACGAAGGCAAATACATATCAATAGATAACGGCCCAATTGCCGTAAGTGTCCCTAGTACAAGAATCATCCATAACCTGTTTGTCTTTACAGGCTTATATATTTCCTGATTAACCTCATTCACTTTTTCCATTCACCCTTTCCTACACATACTAAATCGTAACAATTATAGTTACAACATAAACATACGTCAAGTATAGTGCATTTTCCTGTTTAATTCTGTAAAAAAAAAAGCGATAGAATCTCTATCGCTTTACTTGTTCAAATTACTATTTGTAAATTTAGATACTGAAGACATCGCCTCTCCTGTATCTAAATATGTGATTTGAATTTGATCTCCCACTTCTGTAAACATAGCATATGGGAACTTTTTCGCAGGTATCATAAATACTTTTTGTTCGTTCTCTAACAGTACATAAACAATTGTATTTTCACCTGATTTTTCTTTATATACACGTTGTACAACGCCTTCTTTTTGTGCCTCTTTACCACTTGAAGTCGGTCTAAATGAATCTCCACTTCCGCTCAGCGCATTTTTATAATTCTCAAGCGCTTCTTTTTGCGTCGAACCTGTTGCAAATATTTTCGCATTAGAAGCATAGATAACCGTATGAGCACGTACTAATCCTCCGTCATCAATAACTGGTACAATCCAAGAAGGTTTGCCATACACGTTATAAATAACCGGCATTGTCCCATGCCACTTTTCTCTCTTAAAGGAGTTATCCACTACTTCCGAAGCAGCTGAACCATCCATAATTCCCTTTACTTCTTTTCCGTTATAGTAATACAACTTACCTGTACGCGCATCAATAAGCGAGTAACCTAACGCAGAATCTACTCCTTCTTTCGGAGAGGTGAAATCAGTAAAGTAATATAGAGTTCCATCCTTACCGAAGATTGGTGTAACTCCTTCTTTCGTTCCCCACTCAGTCGGGATCTTCATATCAGTTTGCGAGAATTTTGTATTCCAAAATCCGTGAATATATTTACCAAAATACGTATTTAATGTAGATGCGGTCTCGTGATTTAATACGCCATCAACAAATTTAGGCGCCTTTCCTTTATCGTATCTTTTCACTTCACCTGTTTGTGCATCTACTACTACAACGCCCTCTACCTCAAATCCAGATCTTCCTGAAATAAATTCACCATACGTCATTGTATAATACGGTTTCCCTTTATCATCAACTTCGAATTTCGGTTTCCCTTTAAAGATTAAATTTGGTTCTGCTTTTCGTACAACACGTTCTAAATTATTTCCGAAAAACATGCTTGGCACGTATTTCATTTTATAACCGAGGTGCAGTTTCGCTTCCGCATCAGGGTTTGTACCTGACATCGTTACGTAGCCTGGAATTGTCTCAGCTTTACGTGCTTTAAAAAATCCTGAAACTTCAATCGGTGCTACATATAAAGCTTCGCCATTTACCATTTGCGGAGTTAATTCCCCTAGTTCAAAATAAGCTACTTTCGGAATATCTCCAAATACTTTTTTCATCTTATTCTCCGCTGTCTTTGGCGGCACTGTAAACGGCTGGTCATTTTCAGTAAATGGTTCTGAAATATCTTTCTCTACCTTCACAACAGAATCATATTTCTTTTGCGTGATTACTATATCATGCACATAACCAAAATAGCCGTAACTTGCGAGTAAAATAAACATTAGAAGTCCCTTTAACGTGCCTTCCAATTTCCCTACCTTATCTTGTGAAAATAAAACAAGCCCAATTAATATCGCTACTGCAACAGCATAATGAGTAAGAATCGAATCTACTCTATCATCAATTAGCCAAAGATATTCATAGATTGCAATCCCTATCCAAAATAAAACAGGAATAACTAAAATTGATGATTTCTTACCCTTTACAACCTTCTCATCCCCTTTCTTATCCACTGCTCGAATTCTACTACCGCTTCTTGTCCATGGAATCAAAAACAAAGTGAGAATAGCTAAAACTAAAAATTTTATCAAAGGCAATGTCCCCTTTTCTTTTGTCTTCCCCTTTAGTATAACAAATAAAGGTTATTCAGGTAAAAATGGGAATGGTCATATTTTTTTACTGCTTAATACAATTCCGCTCGCTACATATAAGATTGATGCAATGTAAAAAATCGTACCAATCGTAAAGAAATCTACTAAATATCCTGTTGCGATAATCGCTACTGCTCCACCAATCGATGTCCATACATGGTATTTCCCAATCTCATAACCGGCATTTTCCTGCACAACCTTTCGTGCTAACGACGTCTTCTCTGTATTACGTTGCACAGCCCCTAAAACTCCCATTACAATTTGAAGAATATACACATGCCAGACTTCCGTGGCAATAGGAAAACAAAGCATTAATATTGCCATGGACCAGGCATATATAATTAATAATTTTTGATCGCCTACTCTATCAGACAGCTTTCCTACTAACGGGTATACAAGTGCTGAAGTTAAAGCGAACAAACCATATGCCCAGCCAAATTGTGAGAAGCTATTCCCAACGTTTCGAAGCAATAGTATATAAAAGGGAAACACCATACTTCCCGCCATCATAATAATGCTTTGTGATGCTACAAATCTTCTATATGTCATTTCGTATACTCCCTATAAAATAAATTCACAAATCTCTCTTTTGGATCCGTTTCTTTTTTCTTTCCAAGAAATTCTTCTATACGAGGATATGCTTTCTTTAACTGCTCTTTCGTTGGATAAGGATAATACGGCAAATAATAACTACCGTTATGATTTAACGTAACATCAATCATTTTTTGAATAACACCCTCTGTTTTCTTTATCTCATTTTCAGAACGCCCCTGGTTAATTAAAAGGACCAGTGCAAACATATCATCTTTCGCATAAGATAAAACTGCATTTTCGTTCTTTTCCACATAACGAATCGTAATATTGAGCAAATTAAACTCTTCCTCATTTAATACGTTACGTAAATCATCTATGTATTCCGTGAAAGAATCTATAGGCACAAAGTATTCTTGTAACACCTCTGTCCTATTCGGATTTTCATATTCCATAAAGGCACTATCGGATCTCATAACATTATTTCGCGTCTCATACTTTCCATCTGTACGCTCAAAATAACTTCTTTGTATATCCCAAAATGTATTCTTTCCCCAATCACTATAGCGTGATAATCCAAGTAAAAATTTCGGCGCAGCTATAATAGTTTCTTCTTTTAACTCACTATACTCTTCCCTCATATTTTGATTTTGTGCCAATGTATAATCTGTTACATACATCTCTTTTAAAAATGAGTTTGGAGCAACAGAAATACGAGCTAAGTGCATACGAACATTTTCATCTTTTTTCACTTTCTCTTTGAAATAAGACGTGTATTCTTTATAATCTAGCATTTTCGTATGCATTTCATATAATTCATCTTCTGTTAACTTTAAAGTCACATCTAAAATAACACCAAATAACCCATAACCGCCAATGACATAAGGAAATAAATCCGCATTCTCTTCTCTACTTACATTACGTACGGTGCCATCTGCCATTAATAATCGAAATGATTCGACTGTATCAATCAATGCTTCATGACGAATATCACGACCATGTACATTCACACTTAATGAACCGCCAACTGTAAAAATATTTTGAGACTGCATTACTTGAACGGCCAGTCCATATGGATTTACTTTCTTCTGAATATCATTCCACGTGACACCGCTTTGAACTGTAATTTCCTTCTTCTCTGGGTTAAATTCTAATATTTTATTATACCCTTTCATATCAAGCATCGTACCATGTGCATAATATGTCTGACCGCCTTGACTATGTTGCATACCAGCAATAGAAATCTTCTCTCCTGAAACATTTGCATCTCGCAATAATTGTATTAACGAGTGCTCATCTGTAGCACTTTCAACACGTTTTATTTTTGTCGGAAGCAATTTGCCTACATCACTCATAATAGGATGATTAAGTTGTTTTTTATATGTATGTACAGACGTTGCAAGCAACACTGTATATGCTACAATGACCACCGCTATCTTTCCTTTTTTCAAATGACACTCTCCTCTTCTACATCTTTTCCTCTTTATATTGTACCTATTTTCCTATGAATAAAGAATACAAAAAAGAGGGACCTTATTTTAGGTCCCTCCTCATCAAAACTGTTACTTTGCTGCTGGTAATTGTATTGGGTCAAACTTTTCGTACGACGTATATTTTGCGTTCGTAATAATGTGTGCTTTATCCTTGCCATTACTACTCATAATCATGTCTATCTTTGCTGATTCATATTTAAAATCTTTTGTAATGATATATTCTGCATCCACTTCTTCTATCTTCGCATTTTGTGCTTGTAACATTTTCTTCTGCGTTTCATCCATGCTAGTTAACATACTTTCTGTTTCTTGCCCTTTTAATGTAAATTTCAGTTTATATTTATCTCCGCTTTTCTCCATCTTCATTTTATCTAAAACTACTTCCGGTACTTCTAACTTATCTATAATATCTTGAGTCGCTTTCATTCCACCAGCGTTTAATTGCTCCTCTGGTACGGTTATAACTTCTCCTGTATTAGGGTTTTTTACCTCACCAGCAACTTTACCATCCACAGTATACACTACAACATCTGTACCGGAAATATTCATTTCAGAACGAGAATTCTTTGTCTTTGGCTCTAATTGCATCTTAGCCTTTAATATATCCATCTCTGTTCCCTCAGCTTTTACCCCTACACCATATGTCATCGTTACATGTTCTTCATTTTTAAAAGCTTCGTTCGTTTTCTTGAAAACATCCTTCGCCGTTAATTCCTTTTCTTTTTGAACTGATTCTTTTTTCAGCTCATCCGTCTTTGCTGTTTTCTCATTACTACACCCTACCCCTAGACTGATTGCAAGGACTAAACTAGAAGTTAAAATAAGTTTTTTCATAATTACCCCTCCTTTCCAAAAGGATATCATCTGTTTCCCTCTGAAATCTATATAATTTTTAATCTCCCTATTTAACTTTATTCCTCTCATAGCAACATTTTTAAAGAATTAGCTAAATATGATGTAAATAACAACAACTCATTTCAGGAGGTCATTATGAAAGCAATAATTTGCACAAAGTATGGACCACCCAATGTTCTCAAACTTCAAGATGCAGAGAAACCTATCCCTAAAAAGAATGAAGTATTAGTTAAAATTCACGCAACAAGTGTATCGACTGGAGATTGTAGAATACGCGGATTTAATAGCCCTCTCTTATTTTGGATTCCTATGCGACTTGTATTAGGACTTAGAAAACCGAGAAAGCCTATACTCGGTGTAGAGTTATCCGGTGAAATCGAAGAAATAGGAACAGATGTAACTCAATTTAAAAAAGGAGATCAAATTTTTGCATTAACAGAGCTTAATGTCGGTGGTTATGCAGAATATACATGTGTACATGAAAGTGGATTAATAACATTAAAGCCTACCAATGTGACGTATGAGGAAGCAGCAGTTATTCCCTTTGGCGGAACTTCGGCACTACACTTCCTAAGAAAGGCCCGTATAAAAAGGGGGCAACAAGTGCTAATATATGGTGCATCTGGATCAGTAGGAACAGCTGCCGTACAACTTGCTAAATATTTCGGCGCAATCGTTACAGCTGTTTGTAGTCATTCAAATTTTGAACTAGTGCAATCTTTAGGAGCTGATAAAGTAATTGATTATACAAAAGAAGATTTTACTAAGCAGGGGGAATACTATGATATTATATTTGATGCTGTTGGAAAACATAAAAGATCCCTTGGAAAAAAAGCATTAACGCCTACTGGTGTATATGTCTCTGTTAATGGCATGATGGCAAAGGTCAGTAAAGAAGATATGTTTCTACTAAAAAAACTAACTGAAACAGAAAATTTAAAACCCGTTATTGATAGAACTTACCGATTAGAAGAAATTGCTGAAGCTCATATATATGTAGAAAAAGGGCATAAAAAAGGGAATGTCTCGATTATCTTAAAATAAAATATATTCAGAAAATAACGTTGACAATTCTTTTTGTAAGATTTACTATTAGTACCATATTAAAAAACTACATACACATACTCTTATCAAGAGTGGCGGAGGGACTGGCCCGATGATGCCCGGCAACCGAGCTTATGACGTATAAGCTAAGGTGCTAATTCCTGCAAAACGAGTTTTCGTTTTGGAAGATAAGAGAGGAACCTATTTTGTCTATTCGGCACCTCTCTTATTTTGAGAGGTGCTTTTTATTTTGAAACGTATATTAAGGGGGAATTATAGATGAAAAAGGTATTATTGAGTATTGTAAGTGGGGCGGTACTATTATTAGGCGCATGTAGCGGGGGTTCAGATAAAGAGGTAAAAGCGTTAGATGAGAAAAAGATTACTGTCGGCGTAACAGGTGGACCGCATGAACAAATTTTTGAAAAGGTAAAAGAAGTGGCAGCGAGAGACGGACTCGAAATCGATATAAAAGTATTTAATGATTATGTAGCACCAAACGTATCTTTAGATGAAAAAAGTCTCGATGTAAATAGCTATCAAACGAAATCATATTTAGACGTATTTAAATCTGAACGCAATATGAAATTAACTGAAGTATTTTCAACTGTAACATTCCCTATGGGCGTATATTCTAAAGATATAAAAGATGTAAAAGACTTAAAAGAGGGCGATGCAATTGCTGTACCAAATGACCCAACGAATGAACTTCGCGCTTTAAAGCTATTTGAAAAAGCAGGGGTTTTAAAAGTGGATCCAAAAGCTACAGAAAAAGCGACTGCAAAAGATGTAATTGAAAATCCAAAAAAATTAAAAATCGTTGAATTAGAGGCATCTCAATTGCCAACACAACTAAGTGAAGTGAAAGCAGCTGCAATTAATACAAACTTTGCATTAGGTGCAAAATTAAGCCCTGCGAAAGATTCTATTTTCCGTGAAGGAAAAGATTCACCATATGTGAACTGGGTCGTTGTTCGTACTGAAAATAAAGATGATGCTATTGTAAATAAATTAAAGAAGGCTTATCAATCTAAAGAAGTAAAAGAATTTATCGAGAAAAAATTTGATGGTTCTGTTTTACCGTCTTGGTAGGAGCTGAGGATAATGATTGAATTGAAAAATGTATCCAAAGTATTTACAACAAAAAAAGGGAATGTGGAAGCTCTTAAACCTACTTCCCTTCAAGTAAAAAAAGGTGAGGTATTTGGAATCATTGGATATAGCGGCGCTGGTAAAAGCACATTAATTCGCTGTGTAAATTTATTAGAAAAACCAACGACAGGAAACATCATTGTAAACGAGCAAGACTTAACAACACTGTCGACAAAAAAACTAGCAAAAGCGCGACAAAAAATCGGAATGATTTTTCAAGGGTTCAATTTACTTAAAACCGTTACCGTCTATGAAAATATCGCACTACCTTTACGCCTTGCTGGCATTTCAAAAGTAGAAATTGAAAAAAGGGTGGAAAAGTATTTACGTATTGTCGATCTTTTTAATCGAAAAGACGCCTATCCAAGTGAGCTTTCTGGTGGTCAGAAACAACGTGTGGCCATCGCTCGTGCACTATCACATGAACCGGAAGTGTTATTAAGTGATGAAGCGACAAGTGCTTTAGATCCAGAAACAACTGATTCTATTCTTGATTTGTTATTAAAAATCAACGAAGAAATCGGAATTACGATTTTACTCATTACACATGAAATGAATGTTATCCAGCGTATATGCGACCAGGTTGCTGTTATGGAACAAGGGGCTGTAGTCGAAAGCGGGACTGTGAAGGATATTTTCACAAACCCACAACATGTAACAACAAAGAAATTTGTAAATAGTGCCTTTGCAGCGAAAATTCCAGAAGAGGTACAAAAAGAGCTACAAAGTACCGGGGAAATCGTAACCCTTTCATTTATTGGCACTACTTCAGGGGAACCTGCTTTAGCTGTTGCCACAAAACGTTTCCAAGTATATCCGAATATTTTATCCGGTAATATTACACAATTAAAAAACGAGGCATACGGGAAACTTGTCGTTCATATGCAAGGTGAACAAAATGAAATTCACTGTGCTTTATCGTTTTTACAAGAACAAGGAATCATCGTAGAAGGAGGTAGAACAGACTATGGGAAACAAGTCCTTTTTGGATGAATGGGGTAAAGTCATATGGGAAGCAACCGTTCAAACATTTCAAATGACATCTATTTCGCTGTTAATTTCTATCCTTATTGCGTTACCACTTGGCGTCACACTTGTTTTAACAAGACCTGGTGGACAGCGCGAAAATAAAATCATCTACCCTATTCTAAATACAATTATTAACATCATTCGTTCTCTTCCATTTATCATTCTATTATTCTTCATTTTACCTTTTACAAAGTTTCTAATGGGGACCTCTATTGGTGTGCAAGGTGTGATTGTACCACTTGTCGTATTTACAGCTCCTTATATTGCACGTTTAATGGAAACGGCTTTATTAGAAGTAGACCGTGGTGTTATTGAAGCATATCAAGCAATGGGAGTCTCTACTATAAAAATCATTTGGCATGTCATGGTGAAAGAAGCGCGTCCCTCCCTTGTACTTGGATTAACAATTGCAACGATCGGCTTAATTGGCGCAACAGCAATGGCTGGTCTTGTAGGTGCTGGCGGGCTAGGGGACTTAGCATATCGCTTCGGACATTTACGCTATGAACCTGAAGTAATGTATGCAACCGTGTTTATTTTAATTATCCTCGTTCAAGGATTACAGTCTTTAGGAAATGGTGTCGCACGAAGATTGAAGAAAGATTAAAAAAGAAGGTATCTCACCAAAATGAGATACCTTCTTTTTATCTTTTGAATCCACCTTCTGAATGAATAACTTGCCCCGTAATCCATTCTGCTTCTTCACTTACTAAAAACTTAATGAGCCTTGCTGCATCCTTTGGCTCACCAATTCTGCCAAAAGGAAACATTGGTTTTAATCCTTGCTTTATCTCTTCATTCATCCATCCTGTGTTAGTTGGCCCTGGATTAATTGCATTCACTGTTATTCCTAAATGGGCCACTTCCGCCGATAACGTACTAGTAAGAGCATCAATAGCTCCCTTCGTTGTTGCATACGCAAGTTCTCCTGCCATAGGCCCTTGAAATTGCCCCGAAGTCATATTCACAATTCTACCACCAGATTTCTTATCAAATCCTCGGGCAAATTGACTACTTAACAATGTTGTAGCACGAACATTTACCATGTAATGCTTATCCAAATCTTCAGCAGTCAAATTAGAGAAATCATTATTCGTAGAATACGCTGCATTATTAATTAATATATGAGGGTACCCTAGTTGTTCAGTAACTTTATTTATAAGCTCTTTCGGTGCATCATTCTGAGTTAAATCTAACTCCATACTCGATACTTTCACACCGTTTTTTAGCAACTCTTCTTTTAATTGTATTTGTTCACTTTGATCAACGCCCCAAGGCATCTCTTTATCGTAAGCTGTCCAATATGTAAAAAATATATCGTATCCCGCTTCAGCTAATTCTTTACAAATCGCTGCGCCTATACCATCTAAACGACTTACACCTGTAACAACCACTACTTTATTTTTTAATTGATTCATCATATACTCCTCCAATTTTAAAGGATGCATATTTTATATAAGAGATATAAATTTCCCTACATACGTATCTATCCTTACAAAAGGGATGTACAAGCCAAATATGCAGTCCTTGCATGATTTATAGATAGCTAAATAAACCCTCACTTATGAGAGAAAAATTCATCTATCTAATTTCTAATCATTACAAATTCATCCACATATTGAGTCCTTGTCTCCTTTCCATATCTCTCTATTTCTATCATACCAATATGACGTAATACTTCAAATGATAAAAAAATAAAAGTCACTATTTCATGCCAAATTCCTATCAATTTTACTATATTATAATATTTAAATAATGGAAATAATTAGAAAAAATGCTGGTAAATATTGACTAGCCTTCTTATAATAAAACATGGGGCTAATGTGAGAATTTAGTTTTAAACAAATAGGGGGAAGAAACATGTCAAAAAAATTACTTTCTTTATTTTCTGTAGTAATCGTAGCAGCTTTTGTAATAACTGGCTGTGGTCAAAGCGATACGACAAATAAAGAACAAAAAGAAAACAAAACAGAAAAAACGGATACAACGAAAGAAAAGAAAACTGAAGAAAAAAAATCCGAAGACAAGAAAACCGAAGATAAAAAGACGGAAAATACCGCTACTAGCTCCAGCGATTATTCTAAACTGATTTCCTACATGGAAAAAGAAACAGGCGGGAAAACAAAAGTTCTTTTTGAAAATAAGGAACCACAAGTCTATAAAGCTGAAGATGTTTCAGTATTAATGAATAGTTATACATTAGTTGAATTAAATGGATTACATACGGACTTTAACATTCCATTTAACCGTCAAACAGAGGGCGGAGTTATTCTTGTGAACTATAGCGTAAAAAATAGTTCAGCTAAAGATATCTATTATATGCCAGCATTAGACATATCGTTTACTGGTGCACAGAAAGTATATAGTAACTATAGAGATTTAATTCCAAAAGAAGATCAACTGCCAACTAAGCTTGCTCCAACGAATGATTACTTAGTAAAAGCAGGAGAAACTATTTCTGGTTATATCGCTTATCCATTCGGAAAAGATGATTTAGAAAAAATTTCTAGTCTCTCAACAGTCTCAGTCAATGTCCCGACCGCACAAGCTAATAAAGGGAAATTTGATGCCCCAATCGGAAGCCCTGGAAACTTTTCATTAAGTTTAAACAAACAAGGCTCTGAAAAAGTTGCAGCAGATAAAACTTTCTACCAAGATAAAGCTACAGCTAATAACATGGGCGATAAAAAAATGTTAAAAGAGAAATCAAGTATTAATAACAGCCAAGAATTAGGCGCTGTTAATGTTACATTAGATGGATACCAATTTACTCAATTCACACCAAATTCAGTTGAAGCTCCGCGCTTTGCAAATTTCAAAAATGGTATTGTTCTATTAACAGTACAATTCAAACTTGATAACAAAGATACACAAGACGTTTCACTATCTCCTATAAGCTCTACATTAAGAGTGAATGATGGTACACAATATACAATTAACGAAGGTATGCTACTAAATTACGACTATAACGCTTCAGTCAAAACGGGAACATCTGGAGAGTTACTGCAAGTATTTATTTTAGATCAAGAGCAGTATGAAAAGATTTGGAAAGACAAAAGCTTTGAGATTGAGTTAGGACCTATGAGAAATAAAGAAGCTAAAGATATTTCACAAGGTAAAAAAGCGAAATTTACATTACCTAAATAAATTACTAAATATATAATAGAAAAGGCATATAACATATGATTGTTATATGCCTTCTTTATTTTTATAAAAACACTATTTTTGTTCACATTATATCCATTGTGAATCTTCTCACAATGGATATATAATAAACTTGTAAATACAATATTGGAGGGATTTCAATGGTTATCAATTTTTTAAGAACTGATAAACGTGCTGCTTTCATATTATTATTTTTACGGCTTTACATAGGATATGCATGGCTTGCTGCTGGGATAGGTAAAGTTTTCGGACAATCCTTTGACGCAAGTGGTTTTCTAAAGGGCGCTATTGCTCAGGCGTCAGGTGATCACCCTGCTGTGCAAGGTTGGTGGGCAGATTTCCTTCAACACTTTGTTCTTCCAAATGCAGACCTATTTAGCTTTTTAGTTCAATGGGGCGAAATTTTAGTAGGTCTAGGTTTGATTTTAGGCGGATTAACAAAAACAGCTGCATTTTTCGGAATCATAATGAACCTTTCATTTTTATTAAGCGGAACTGTTAGTATAAATCCAAACCTGCTTATTTTAACTATGTTCATTTTAGTTGCAGGACAGAATGCTGGACGTATTGGATTAGATGGCTATGTTTTCCCTAAACTTTTCCGTAAAAACAACCATGAAACATATAAATTAAGTAAAACTGCGTAGTAACAGTTTAATTTTAAAATATAAATAAGAAAAAGAGCCTGATTATAGGCTCTTTCTTATTTACTCCAAATCTTATAATCATTTAAATCTTCTCAGTAATGATTTAAACGCAGTTTACAACAAGCTGACTCGGTTGCACAGCAAAAACACCTGTGCCGATATCCATTATATAGTACTAAAAATCTTTCATACTTTCTCCAAGAATATAGTGTGAAAACCACATCAAATTCTGCTTCATAATGGCTACATGAATTCCTGGCTGATCCGAACTATATGCCATTCCTTTAAATATAATTAATTCTGTATCAACTTCCATATCTCTTAATCCTTCATATAGCTCATATGCATTTGTAATTGGAATTCTTACATCCTTTTCCCCATGTTGAATTAAGGTAGGCGTACAGGCTGATTTAATATATGTCATTGGTGATGTTTTCTTATATATATCTAGATCATTCCATGGAGTATCTCCTAAATACATTCTAATAAAGTAAGGGATATCTGTATGTACATAATGGGTACTCCAATTAGTAATTCCACCCCCCACCGAAATAGCTTTAAATCTACTACTAAATGTAGAACAGAAAGCCGATATATATCCCCCATTACTCCATCCCATAACTCCTACTCTATCTTTATCTACAATCCCTTTTCCAACTAGTTTATCCACTCCAGATACAACATCATCATAGTCAGCAATTCCCTGTTTTCTATAGTTTGCTTTTAAAAATTCATTACCATAACCAGAACTTCCCCTGTAGTTTGGTTCTAAAACGATAAAGCCTTTTTCAACAAACTGTTCAATCGGATATTTCTCATTAAAACAGTCTGAAAATATCGGAAAGGATGCCCAAGCCGGACCACCATGAATTACTACTAATAAGGGATATTTTTTATTTGCGTCAAACTCTACAGGGGTTGATAAAACACCCTCTATTTCCAGGCCATCACTACTTTGCCATGAGATGATTTCCCTGTTACTTTTAAGCCTTCCTTCGAAAAAGCTATTTTCATTCGTTATTTTTTTATCATCCAAATAGATTTCAAAAGTTTCATTTGTTATAGCCTTATTATAGGTTATATGATTTCCATCCCTTGTTATGGAAGCATCCATTATAAAGCCATCTACTCTTTCGCTTAACATTTCCACAGTACCATCCTCACATAGCAATCCAATGAGGTAATTCGTTTTATCCTGCCATCTAATTAAAATTCCTTTAGCTGTCCACTGTAATGGCATAACCGTACTATCAAAATCTGTTAAAGGCTGAATTATCTTTCCACTATTCATATCATATATCTCTAATGTACTCTCTTGTATATGGTTTTTATAGTAATCCTTCTCTCTTATGCTTGCTGAGTAACATATTTTGCTGCCCTCAGGAGAAAAGTAAACACTCCCTCCCAACAACTTATCTATATTCATCTTTTGTAGTTCCCTAGATTCAATATCTAATATGTATAGATCACCATTCATATAATCGTTTAGGCTTGGTGTAGCCATACATACAACCTTTTTCCCATCATTTGAAATATCAAAGTTATGTATATAAAAATCCTTACCGTCCGTTAGTTCATAAACACCACTAACCTTCCGTTCCTGTTTATCATTTTGTTTCACTTTTTCTATTTCAATGTAGTATAAACAATTATTTTGATGTTCCTTACCTACATGATAGAAATCTCCATATAGTTCCTTACGTTTCTTTATCTCCTCACATTCCTTTGAATGTGCAATATAATAAAAACCTTTACCAGTAGGATCCCATTTAAAATTACTGACTCCTTCTTTCTCATCAGTAATTTTAACCTCACTATAGTCGTCTAGTGACTTAACAAAGATCTGATTTTTATTAGCCCCATCACCACCTGAGCTAAGGTAGGCAATAGTCTTAGAATCTGGGGACCATAATGGATGTGTACTATCTATATCTCCAGTTGTTAGTGGATAACTCTGCCCTTTACCTTTTTCATATATCCATACATGATTTATATATGTATTGTCTTTCCAGTTAGCTGTTCTCTTAACAAATGCTACATTTTTGCCATCATCGCTTATATTTGTACTTGATAAGGTTGGTACTGAAATAATCTCTTCTATACTTAAATATGTTTTTTCACTCACTTTCATCAATATGCCCCCTTGTAATGTCCATAAATCTCTCGTCTCTTTTTGTCATAATAAAGGAAATTGTTCACGGATACTTAAAATAGTAACGGAAAATTCAGATAAATAAAAGTGAATCCGATAAAGTAAAATTTTAATCTATAGGGTTCTTCTATCCACTTACCAATTTCAGATGTTCTTTTTCAACACAAAAATATCCCTTTAGATAAAATATCTAAAGGGATACAAATTCATAAATTTATTTTTAAACTACAACTATATTTATTAACCTACCAATCTCCTACTCAACCGTAACAGACTTAGCTAAGTTACGTGGCTTATCAACGTCACACTCGCGGTGAAGTGCTGCGTAGTATGAGATAAGTTGTAATGGAATAACTGCTACTAGCGGTGCTAGCGCTTCGTGTACAGCTGGTAATACGAAGCTGTCACCTTCCATTTCTAAGCCCTTCATTGAGATGATACATGGGTTAGCTCCGCGTGCTACTACTTCTTTCACGTTACCACGAATTCCAAGGTTTACGTGCTCTTGTGTAGCAAGTGCGATAACTGGTGTACCATTTTCAATTAAAGCGATTGTACCGTGTTTTAACTCTCCTCCAGCAAATCCTTCTGCTTGGATGTAAGAGATTTCTTTTAGCTTTAACGCGCCTTCTAAACCTACGTAGAAGTCTACGCTACGTCCGATGAAGAAACAATTACGCGTTGTTGCTAAAAATTGTTTTGCTAATGCGTCCATTTCCTCTTTTTGATCACAAAGTTCTATCATTGCATTTGCTACAAGTCCTAATTCGTGTGTTAAATCGAAATCAAGAACTTCACCTTTCGCTCTAGCAATGTCCGCAGCTAAAATTGAAAGTACTGCAAGTTGTGCTGTATAAGCTTTCGTTGATGCAACTGCGATTTCTGGTCCCGCGTATAACGGAAGTGTATAATCAGCTTCACGAGAAAGCGTAGAACCAGGTACGTTTGTAATCGTTAATGCTTTATGCCCCATTTCATTTGTCTGTACAAGTACTGCACGGCTATCAGCTGTTTCACCACTTTGTGAAATGTAAATGAAGAATGGTCTTTCTGTTAATAATGGCATGTTATAAGAGAATTCACTTGCTACATGCACTTCAACTGGCATTTTTGCAAACTTCTCGATAAATTGTTTTCCAACAAGACCTGCATGATAACTTGTTCCACATGCAATGATGTAAATACGATCGCTATCTAAAATTGCATTGCGAATGTCTTGATCTAATTCAATCTCGCCATTTTCATCTTGGTACTTTTGAATTATATTACGGATTACAAGTGGTTGCTCATCGATTTCTTTAAGCATGAAATGAGGATATGTTCCCTTTTCAATATCACTTGCATCTAATTCCGCTGTAAACGGTGCACGTTCAATCGTTTCACCTTGTAAGTTTTTAATTGTAATACTTTCTTTCGTTACAATTACGATTTCTTTATCCATTAATTCAATAAATTGATCTGTAACTTGTAACATCGCCATAGCGTCGCTCGCCACAACATTAAAGTTGTCACCAACACCTACTAATAGCGGGCTTTTGTTTTTAGCAACATAAATCATGTTTGGATTTTCAGCATCAAGTAATCCGATTGCATAAGAGCCATGTAAAAGAGATAGCGTATTACGGAACGCTTCTTCTACACTTAGTCCTGTGCTCACTTGTTGTTCCATAAGCTGTACGATAACCTCTGTATCTGTTTCACTTACGAACGTTACATCTTGTAAATATTCCTTTTTCACTAGCTCATAGTTTTCAATTACACCGTTATGAACTAGTGTAAAGCGTTTTGATGTACTTTGATGCGGATGCGCGTTTACTTTGCTTGGAACACCATGTGTAGCCCAGCGTGTGTGACCGATTCCCACGCTTGCTGCTACGTTCTCATCTACGATTTCGCGAAGTTTTGCAATACGACCTTTTTCTTTGTATACAACAACGCCGTTCTTTGCTTGTACTGCAATACCTGCTGAATCATATCCACGATATTCTAGCTTCTCTAAACCTTTTAATAAAATTTCCTTTGCATCTTGCTCTCCAATAAATCCTACGATTCCACACATGTTTAGTCGCCGTTACAAATGCTTACACTGCTCTGCGAACATGTAACGACATAGTCCGATACCATTTTTATTTATACTAAAAAACGGATTACATATTGCTAGCCCTGTAAGCTTGTAACGGCTTTCACCTTCCTCTCGATTGGGTTTAAGTCCGTATATACTTATACAGCTAGTTTTCATCCGTTCCTTTTCTCTCATCACACTTTCACCTTTGTCCACTAAGTCACCTTAATGATTTAAGTAAAAGCTTGCGGTTGTGATGAACAACCGGGAGTCATCCGCCGAAATCTCGATAAACCCCACCTCGTCAACTACACTACTTGTAGTTCTGGCGCTTCTATAAATTATAATATTTCCTTTGAGAAAAAGAACAAGACCATCTTATAACAAACATGGATAAACCGTCAATGAAATTTTTTTCATTGTCTATAAAACATATGAAAAAGGAGCACTTCTTGTGCTCCTTTTTCAATAAATTTATCAAATTATTCAGCGCCAACTTCCGCTTTCACAACTTCTACAATGCGATGCACATATGCGTCACAAACTTCTTGTGTTGGTGCTTCTGCCATTACACGAATAAGTGGCTCTGTTCCAGATGGACGAACAAGAATGCGGCCATCACCATTCATTTCTTCCTCTACAACACGAATAATTTCTTTAATTTTTTCGTTTTCTAATGCTAGCTTTTTATCTGTTACACGAACGTTTACTAGTAATTGCGGGAATTTTGTCATTTCTCCTGCAAGCTCAGATAATGGTTTTTTCGTCATTTTCATGATGTTTACAAGTTGAAGTGCACTTAACATTCCATCACCAGTTGTAATGTAATCAAGTAAGATAATGTGACCTGATTGTTCTCCTCCCAGGTTATATCCACCACGCTTCATTTCTTCCATTACGTAGCGATCACCAACTGCTGTTTTATCACTTGTAATACCGTTAGCTTCAAGCGCTTTATAGAAACCTAGGTTACTCATAACTGTTGAAACAACTGTATTGTGCTTTAGTTGACCAGTTTCTTTCATGTACTTTGCACAAATAAACATAATTTGATCGCCATCAACGATGTTTCCTTTTTCATCTACAGCGATTAAACGGTCACCATCACCATCAAAAGCAAGACCGATATCAGCACCTTTTTCTTTTACTAGTTTAGCTAATACTTCTGGATGTGTAGAGCCTACTCCATCATTAATGTTCATACCGTTTGGTGAAGTACCCATTGTTGAAATATCAGCTTCTAAATCCGCAAATAAATATGGAGCTAAAGAAGACGTAGCACCATGCGCACAATCTAAGGCGATATGTAAACCAGAGAAATCTTCCTCTACAGTTTGTTTAATGTATTGTAAATATTTTTGTCCACCTTCAAAATAATCACTCACTTGTCCAAGATTAGTACCTGTTGGACGTGGCAATTCATCAACTTCTTTGTCTAATAAAGCTTCGATTTCTGCTTCCTGCTCATCCGTTAATTTAAAACCGTCTGAACCAAAGAATTTAATTCCGTTATCCTGTACTGGATTATGAGATGCAGAAATCATAACACCTGCTTGTGCATCTAACGCTTTTGTTAAATAAGCAACACCTGGTGTAGAAATAACACCAAGACGCATTACTTCTGCTCCAGTTGATAATAGACCTGCTACTAAAGCTCCTTCTAGCATATGTCCTGATATACGTGTATCACGGCCGATAATTACTTTTGGACGATCTGTATCTTTTGTTAATACATAACCACCGAAACGTCCAATTTTGAACGCTAATTCAGGCGTTAACTCCTGGTTCGCTACCCCGCGTACTCCATCTGTACCAAAATATTTACCCATTATGATTCGCTCCTTTGTCTGGCTCTTTTTGATTATCTACTGTTGGCTCTTGACTAGTTTCTTTTTCTTTATTTTGTTCCTTTTCCTTTTCCTTTTCCTTTTCCTTTTCCGGATCAGGTTTAGGCTCAGGTTCAGGTTCAGGATTTTTTGGTTTTTCAGTTTGATTATCTTGGTTATTATTTGAATCTGGTTTTTCACCGTTACCCTGTACTTCTTTATCTGGATTTTCTTTCTTCACAATTGTGACTTTAGCACTTTTTTGTTTTGGCTCTATTGAAATATTACCAGGACCGCTCACTTGAATAGAAACATCCTTCGTCCCCGGAGATACATTTTGCAGATTAATCGCTGCTGTTATTTGAGCTGCTGTTATTTTATCTACTATACTTGTTTCTCCTGAAATATCAACGCTTATCTTCCCATCTTGCGGCGAAAGTAGCTGGGCCGTAACATCTTTAGAAAGTCCATTTTTTTGAATTGATATACCATCAATCGTTCTTGTTTTCGTTTGTTTTGTTTTTTGCACACCTACTGAAACCTTCACTTGATTCGGTTTTGCACTTGTTACACCCTTTGGTAATAAAACAGAGGTATCGAATGTTGTAGACTCTGTCAATTGACTAAGATCTACTTCGACCCCCTCTATCGATTGTATATTATCCAATATATCTTTTGGACCTGCTATCGTTATTTCTCTCGGCTCAACGCTAATATTTGTAACGGCCAATCCTTCTGGTAAACTCCCCTTTTTCGTATACGTTACAGGAACAGTTTTTTCAGTATTATTGGCCGTTGCTTGCGTCGTCACATTCAACGTTACATTAATTTTAGATGGACTTGTTCTTACATTTAAACGTTTTCCTTCTTTATTGTATAATGTAACTTCGGCTGTTTTCGTAACAGTTTTATTAACACCTTTTAAATCAATATACGCTTTAGCAGATGAAATACTTTCAATTTCTTCTTTCGTCCCAACTACCTCAACAGTATCAGGTTTAATGTTTGATTTTTCGAGGGTAGAACCCGCTGGCATCTGATCCTCATTTGATAATTTTAAGTCTACATGAACATATTTTCTCGCTTTTTCATGAAGAGTAATTTTAATTGTCGATGGCTGAACTGTTCCTTTCACATCATCTGGAAGCCCGTTCGTTTTCAAAGAAACTTCATAAGTTCCTGTTTCGCTATCTCTCAAATCAACTGGTATATCAAATTGTTTTTTTGCTTTTGCTGTAGCAACTGCTGCTTTTGGGCCCTCTAACTTTACCTTAACGCCCTCTGCCGGAATACCACTTACAATATATTTCTCTTCATCATACTTAAGGTTAATATCATAATTAGTTAATGTTTCTTTCGCATCATTTGCAAAAGGTAGTATCCCTGATGTCGTATTTTTTTCAGTTAAAGTCGCTGACATAAAAAGCATACACGCCAATAGTAATGAGATTCCTTTTAAAAACCAATGATTCTCCATTAACTTATCCATGACGCTTTCTCCTCCAATTCCATAAAGACGAAGAAGTCGTTTTTTCGTTCGCACTAAACTCAGCTAACAACATATCTTTCAGTTGTTCTGTCTTCAAATCACGATGCAACTTACCATTTTTCGTTAAAGAAATTTGGCCTGTTTCTTCCGACACAACTACTGTAATACTATCCGTAACTTCACTAACTCCCATTGCAGCGCGATGCCTAGTTCCTAACTCCTTAGAGATAAATGGACTTTCCGATAACGGCAGATAACATGCTGCTGCTTTAATGGTACTTCCTTGCATAATTACTGCTCCGTCGTGAAGAGGTGTATTAGGAATGAAAATATTAATGAGTAATTCCGATGATACGTTTGCATTTAGCGGAATACCCGTTTCCACATAATCACCCATACCGGTCTCTTTTGACAAAGTAATTAATGCACCTATTCTACGTTTCCCCATATATTCCGTTGCTTTCGCTATCGCTGTTGCAACGATTTCAGGTTCATCATCCTCTTGAGTCCCAACACGAGAAAACAGGCTCCCGCGTCCTAGCTGCTCAAGCGCTCTTCGTAATTCTGGCTGGAAAATAATAATAACGGCTAAAAATCCCCACGTTAATACTTGTTCAGTTAGCCAATATAGCGTATGCAATTCAAGGAAAATACTGATCATCCGAACGACAATAATAACTGTAATCCCTTTTAAAAGTTGAACAGCTTTCGTCCCCCGGATTATGAGAATTAGCTTATATATAATAAACCATACAACGGCAATATCTAATACCGTACTAAGATATTTCAAAATGGTCGTATCTTCAAAAGGCATGCTAACCCTTCCTCCTACTTACGAGCAATTCTATCCATATATTGAAATATTATTTTATGCTCTATCTGTATGTATTTCCAACAACTAGTTAATTATACCATACATGAAACAAACAACAATTACAAACAACCCCCCTTTAGTCTAAATTGGTAAGATGTCAAACATTCTTATCGTACAGTATAATATAAATCATTATTATACGCCTATTTTCAAATAAAAAAAGCAACTTCTCAGTTGCTTTTCTTACATTTATTTTAGTTTTTCACCGAATAAAGAACCCATTAAAGCAACCGCTGTTGTTGCTGTTCTATTTCGCTCATCTAAAATCGTATTTACCTCAACAAACTCAGCAGATGTAACAATATCAGCTTCCGCTAACATTTCCATTGCTAAATGGCTTTCACGATAAGATAGGCCACCAATTACAGGCGTTCCAACTCCTGGTGCATCATGAGGATCAAGACCATCTAAATCTAATGATAAATGGACACCATCAGTATGAGATAAATACGCGATTGTTTCTTCCATAACAGCCGTCATACCCATACGATCGATCTCGTGCATTGAGAATACTTTAATACCTTCATTGCGGATGAAGTCTTTTTCTCCTTCATCTAATGCTCGTGCACCGATAATTACAACATTCTCTTTTTTCACCTTTGGATATGCCCCGTATAAATCTACAAGTGAAGGATGTCCATACCCTAAACTTGCTGCAAGTGACATACCGTGAATATTTCCAGATGGTGAAGTTTCTTCTGTATTTAAGTCGCCATGTGCATCATACCAAATAACACCTAAATTTTTATAATGTTTCGCAACACCAGCTAATGTACCGATAGCGATACTATGGTCACCACCTAATACAAGTGGAAAACGTCCCTCTTCTATAATATGATCCACCTTACTTGCTAATTCGTTACATACAGTTGCAACTTGTGTAAGGTTTCTTAAGCTTGTATTTATATCTACTTCTTTTTCTCTCTCTATACATATATCTCCCATATCTTTAACGTCATATCCAATTTCTTCAATTCTTTCAACTACGCCTGCATAACGGATTGCACTCGGCCCCATATCAACTCCACGACGCATCTGTCCTAAATCCATTGGAACTCCAATAACTGAGATTTCTTTTTTCATAGATAGTATCCCCCTTTTGTGCCTTCACTAAATATTTTAAATCTTTTATATAGTCTGACTCAACTCGACATTTTTTTGTATGGATATACAAATTATTCACTTATATCGGCCTTGAAACCTAAATGTTAAGACTATTCTATGTATAAAGTTAACTTGATGAAACAACTACCATCATTATTATTAGATAATAATAAAAAAACACTTCTACATTTAGGAGTGTTTTTCTGATGCTATTTTCCACACTGCAGCAATATTTTTTGCTGTCATTTCGATATTCTCTGCTGCTACTTTATATGCCTCTTCTAAAGTCATCGGACTCGCTGTAATACTAAATACTGCATCAATTCCCTTTTCATGAACAGCAGTGTAATTTGGAGACACAGATCCTCCAATAGCAACAACAGGAATGTGAAAATGCTTCGCACGCTCCGCAACACCTACAGGAGCCTTTCCATATGCTGTTTGTTCATCTATTCTACCTTCACCAGTTATAATTAAATCTGCTCCTTCTATATACTTATCAAATTTTGTATAATCTAATACAATTTCAATTCCTCTCCGCAAGTTTCCCTTTAATACTGCTATAACAGCTGCTCCCATACCTCCTGCAGCCCCTGCGCCAGGTATTTTAGATACGTCGCAAGATAAGTATTGTTTAAGGATGTGCGCATAATGCTTTAAATTCTCATCCAGCTCTTTCATCATCTCTGCATTCGCACCCTTTTGCTGCCCAAATACAAGAGATGCTCCCCTTATTCCAACTAACGGATTATCTACATCACATGCTGCTTCTATCTTTATATGCGTTAAGCGTGAGTCCATTCGCGCAAAATCAATAGCGACAATTGAATGTAACGTTCCTCCAGATGGATCTATTACTTCCCCTTTTCCATTTATAAACCTGACTCCTAAAGCTGACAACATACCTGCTCCTCCATCATTTGTAGCACTTCCTCCAAGTCCTAAAATAATGTGCTCAGCTCCTTCATCTAGCGCATGTAGTATAAGTTCTCCTGTTCCTTTTGTCGTTGTAACAAGTGGATTTCGCTTTTTAACTGGAACATGTTGTAACCCTGATGCTGCTGCCATTTCAATAAACGCTGTCTTTTTATCTTTAGACATACCGTAAAAGGCTTGTACACGTTCTCTAAGCGGTCCTGTCACATGAAGTGATGTAATCCTTCCCCCTGTGGCATCGACAAGTGAATCAACCGTTCCTTCACCTCCATCTCCAATTGGTATTTTTACATACTCTGCTTTAGGGAAAATTGCTCCAAAACCTCTTTCAATAGCCTCACATACTTCTATAGCTTTTAAGCTTTCTTTATATGAATCAGATGCAATAACAACTTTCACAATTATCCCCATCCTTTATTTTCACGTTTTCTCCATTTTAAATGAAAAATATGAAAGTTGTCTTTTCAAACACAAAAAAAGCTTACATCATATGATGTAAGCTTTTTATTTAGATGGAGCCTAGCGGGATCGAACCGCTGACCTCCTGCGTGCAAGGCAGGCGCTCTCCCAGCTGAGCTAAGGCCCCTTAGTAATTAAGCGGAAGACGGGATTCGAACCCGCGACCCCAACCTTGGCAAGGTTGTATTCTACCACTGAACTACTTCCGCAAAAATGATGAGCCATGAAGGACTCGAACCTTCGACCCTCTGATTAAAAGTCAGATGCTCTACCAACTGAGCTAATGGCTCGTAAATGGCTGGGCTAGCTGGATTCGAACCAGCGCATGACGGAGTCAAAGTCCGTTGCCTTACCGCTTGGCTATAGCCCATTAATATTTACTAGTATGGTTATCTTTTCAAAAAAATAAACCCTCTCAGGTTATTTTAAAGAAAATGGTGGAGGGGGGCAGATTCGAACTGCCGAACCCGAAGGAGCGGATTTACAGTCCGCCGCGTTTAGCCACTTCGCTACCCCTCCGACATTTAAAATATATATGGTGGAGGATGACGGGATCGAACCGCCGACCCCCTGCTTGTAAGGCAGGTGCTCTCCCAGCTGAGCTAATCCTCCAAAAGTGGTGACCCGTACGGGATTCGAACCCGTGTTACCGCCGTGAAAGGGCGGTGTCTTAACCACTTGACCAACGGGCCAAAATTTTTAAAACTCTTCCCAAGCTTCCAACCGGGCTTGAACCGGTGACCTCTTCCTTACCATGGAAGTGCTCTACCAGCTGAGCTATGGAAGCATAATGGCTCCGCAGGTAGGACTCGAACCTACGACCGATCGGTTAACAGCCGATAGCTCTACCACTGAGCTACTGCGGAACAATATTAGCCTGGCAACGTCCTACTCTCACAGGGACAAGGTCCCAACTACCATCGGCGCTAGAGAGCTTAACTTCCGTGTTCGGTATGGGAACGGGTGTGACCTCTCTGCCATCATTACCAGACTTTTATTATTGTAAACATTTCTTTCGAAATGTCAAGAAGAAAATATATATTCCTTCAAAACTAGATAACATTGCTACATATTATATGGTTAAGTCCTCGATCTATTAGTATTCGTCAGCTCCACATGTCACCATGCTTCCACCTCGAACCTATCAACCTGATCATCTTTCAGGGATCTTACTAGCTTAC